>CAYONH010000114.1:4847-6218 GCA_964405275.1 uncultured Candidatus Bathyarchaeia archaeon
GAGGTCAAGGACTTCAACGTCATCAAGATCCCCCTCATCATCGTCCTCAACGAAGAAGGAGAGAAGCGGGGGGAGATAATCGAGAACCCCCCGGAAGGCCAGACCCTTGAAAGGGCACTTCTGGACATCCTGATGAAGGCCTAGACACCATCTCGCAGACCTTTAATTCCAGATATATCAAATTATCATCACTAGATGGAATAAGGGTGAGACTATGAAAGCAGGCACCTTAATCCGAAAATTCAGGGCCAAGGACGGCAGAGAGGTAACCCTCAGAGCGCCGAAATGGGACGATCTGGACGACATGCTAGACTTCATCAACTCCCTAGTGGACGAGGGAGCGGACATACTGATGGATAAAAAACAGACGAGGGAGCAAGAGGTCGAGTGGCTGGCTGGACACATCACGAAGATCGAGAACGACAAAGAGGCAGTCGTAGTAGCAGACATGGACGGAAGATTCGTGGGTCAGGTCGAGGTGACCCCTCAGAGCATGTGCTCGAAGCACGTCGGCGTCCTCGGCATCGCCCTCAAGGACGGCTACCGAGAGATCGGCATCGGCACCGAGCTCATGAAAGAGGCTGAAACCCAATCCAGACGACTGGGACTGGAGATACTGAACCTAGAGGTATTCGCGACCAACAAGAGAGCCAAACACGTCTACGAGAAGGTGGGCTACCGAGAGGTGGGGGCCTGGCCCAAGGCGATCAAAAGGAAAGGAGTCTACATCGACAGCGTACTCATGTCCAAGGAGCTCTTAGGGTAAGACCCGGAACCCATGGAGCCCGGATAGGTAATACTTTAAAACAAGCACAGAGATATCAGATGTGCCAAGGAGGCATGAGTGTGTATCACTCGGACTGGAGAATAACCCCCCCGTGACGGGGGAAGAGATCAACCCTAGTTTTAAGAAGTCAAACGGCCTCCAGGGGGAGACATGGCACCCAGTTTATACCCTCAACATCCTACTAGAAGCCATAATCCCAGATCCAGAGGCCGCACGAGGAGACATAAAATGAGCGATGAAAAGAAGGAAGAGATGGTCGTCACCCCCTGGGACGTCTCCGGGGACCTCGACTACGACAGGCTGATAGAGAAGTTCGGCGTCCAGCGGATGACGCCCGACATCCCTGAGAGAATAGCCAAGCAGGCCGGCTTCAAGCACCTGCAGCTGAGGCGCGGGATCTACCTGAGCCACAGGGACGTCGACTGGTGGCTCGACGAACACGAAAAAGGGAAGAAGGTGGGGCTCTACACGGGCCGCGGCCCCTCAGGCCACGTCCACCTTGGGCACCTGCTGCCTTGGTTCTTCACCAAGTACCTGCAGGACGCATTCGACGCAGACCTCTACTTCCAGATGACGGACGACGA
>CAYONH010000115.1:0-6210 GCA_964405275.1 uncultured Candidatus Bathyarchaeia archaeon
ATGGCCTCCATCTCACCCTCGATGCAGCAGATCGGTGGCTCCCCGAGGGAGAGGGAGGAGGACGGCCTGGTGACGTATCTCGACTCCGCCTCGCCCTATGGCCCCATGGAGGAGGTTGAGAAGCTGGGCGACAGGCTTGCTAAGCAGGATGTCGAGTTTATTGTCCTGAACTGCATGGGTTTCACCCACGTCCATAAGAGGGTCATCAAGGAGAAGACGGGCAAGCCCGTGCTGCAGTCAAGCGCAATCGTCGCGAGGACCCTGAAGGAGCTCATCTCCTAGGGCCCAAACCTTTCCCCATTTCATACTAAGTAGAACGGTTCCAGCGTATTCTTTTCTAGAAAAAGAAGGAAAAAAGGGAGGGGAGCTACTTCGCTAGCTTCTCGATGGGCTTCCACTCGATGTCGAAGCCGAAGTGCTTGGGGTTGTAGATCTTCAGCCCGCGCTCTGTCCTCCAGGCGGGGACGGCCTTCATCCCCCAGACCGCCACCTTCCGCCCCTGGGTCCAGCTTGCGGCCCTAAAGTTGGAGAAGCCCTCGCCCGTCTCGCGGTCAACCACTGTGAACGGATCTGGGCATGTCACATAGGGCTTGTCGTCGATCCAGCTGATTTGGTTCTCGTTCTGGAACCAGAGCTTGAAGGTCTTGCCCTCGTAGTCGCCTGTACCCTTGATCCAGGAGTTGCCCCAGGTGAATGAGTCGTGGCCCTCGTTGGTGTACGCCGCCACCTCGCCCTCGAAGAGGAGGTAGCCCTTCGCAGCCTTCGTGATGGCCTCAACGGGGTCTTTTCCCTTCTCCCTGGCGTCCAGGATGGCCTTCCCGACCTTCATCGAATGGGATAGGGATCCATCCACCACGCCCTTTTTGATCCACTCGCCTGTGAAGCTGATCATCCCCGCGCAGCCTCCCCCGGAGATGATGGCCACGTGCCTGATCAGATCCTCAGCCCTCTGCCAGCTGAGGAACTTCTCGAAGACCACCATGTCGCCCCAGCTCGTGCAGACGACGGCGGGGGCTATGGGCGCGTGCACGACGTTGAGGGTCGACAGGGAGACCTCGGGGACGGCCCTGTTCCCCGTGTTCTCTGCGTCCACGACGGAAATGCCCTGAAGCCCGGCTCGTATGAACTCCCGGTAATTGTTGGGACTAAGCTCGAAGGGCATGTAGGCGACGGGCTCCTTACCCCTGAGCTCGACCATCCTCTTGTGTGGCATCATCAGCCACTCGTCTCCGGGGACCTCCGCCCAAGAGGGGAGGGGGAAGATGCGGTCCATCTCCTTGATCCAGTCATCCAGGCTGGAGTAGCGCCGCATGTACTTCTCCCGCTTCACCCTCTCCAAGCCTCCGCCGACGCCGGCCGCTACGAAGACGTACTCGTCGTCCGGGATCGAGTTTACGTCCTCCAGCTTGAACTTGATTCCGTTCTCGATGTGAGGGTCGATTATATCACTGAACGCCTCGTAGCTCGGCGCGGACCCGCCTCCGCCGGTGGCCATGGCCGCTCCGCCCAGCACCGAGCACCAGAGGTCTTCTTTGCTAAGAACTTTAGTTCCCATTAAGACACCACATGTAGAAATGCGATGACGGTTTTAAGATTCGTGGTTTCACTGATTTCTGAAGTATGGATCTCCGCCTTGAGAGGACACGAGGGCCTGAAACGTCCAGGTGAGTAATTCTACCCATTTTTAATATATAACATTAAGATTATAGTCAAAGTATAATTTTCACTCTGCATGAAAAGCATAAAAAGAGTCACGCGTGTGCATAGTATCGGTGCATAGCGTGAAGATCTGTTTGATCGTACCGATTATAACCAAGACATTCATAGATGAGAAGAACTCTCGTGAGAGGTTCGGAAAATACGTGAGACCCGATACGGAGGTCGACGTGGTCTATATAGACTACGGTCCTGCCTCCATCGAGTCAAGGTATGACGAGGCGCTGGCCGTTCCATTCGTGTTGAAGAAGGCGGTGTGGGCTGAGGAGAACGGATACGACGCCGTCGTGATAAGCTGCATGAACGACCCCGGGGTTGAGGCGGCCAAGGAGCTCCTCAAGATACCCGTCGTGGGGCCCAGGGAGGCGGCGTGGAACGTCGCCAACGTCCTCGGCAAGAACCTGAGCTGGATCTCGGCGAGGGGGATCACAGTGCTGGAGCTCGCCCAGGACTCTGAGAAGACTTACAACGCACTCCTGGAGGACGGGAAGAGGGCCATGAAGGAGGGCGCCGACGTCCTGATACTCCGGTGCACGGGCATGACGGGGACGGCGAAGAGGCTCACAGCAGAGCTGGGTACGCCTGTCCTAGAGGGGGAAGGTCTCGCATTGGCTCTAGCCCAGCTGTTCGTCGACGTGGGGCTCGCACACAGCAAGCTGGCGTTCGGATACCCTCCGAAGAAGAAGAGGACGTTCCCCGAGTACTAGGGGAACCCTGGGTTTCCCCCCCCTCAGATAGGGGGCACCTTGTTTTTATGGGTCAGAGGTACCTGTCTTTCTCCGGGGGCGTCATGTACGCCAGCCTACTATGACTCAGACCTAATCTGACCAATGACTCGGCCATCTTCACGGCGGCTGGTAGTGGGTCTATGACCGTGATCCCCGACCTCTCTGAGACCTTGGAAGCCATCCCCGTCATCCCAGTGCAGCCCAAGATGACCACCTGGGCTCCGTCCTCCTCCACGGCCTTCCTCCCCTCATTCGCCAATATCGAGACGGTCTTATCCAGGTCCTCCCGGAGCTCCAGCACGGGGACCTCAATAGCCCGGATGCTGACCAGTTTCTCTGTCATCCTGCACTCCATAGCGTTCCTCTCAACGAGGGGTACGAAGCTCCTCACCATGGTGACGATGGAGAACCTGTCACACAATGAGGAGGCGACGAGCATGGAGGATTCGCCGGGACCAATGACGGGTATATCCACCAGCTCCCGTCCGACCCGGACACCCAGATCTACGAAGCCGTTCACCACTGCAGCGTCGCAGCCGTCGTACTCCGCCTCCCTGATCTTCTTCACGATCTCTGGGATTGCGAGCATCTCGTCGTACCTGCACTCCACTGATGTCGGCCCCTTCTCTATGCTGACGAACTCGACATATGTTCCAGGGCAGAGTCCGAAGAGTCTCCGCCTCTCCTCTTCACGCTGTCTACGCCTGTCCTCCCGTTCCTTCTCCGACTCTCCCTCAACCCTGCGAGGGACGACTGGAGTCACGATCCTGATCCTCATACCAAAATCCTGTATGAGATAATCGAATTGGGATATGACGTTTGTCCATAAAAAAGAATGAAAAAAAGGGTGGGAACTACTCTCCCATTATCTTCTCGATGGGCACTGGCTCCAGAGGGAAGCCAAAGTGCTCGGGGTTGTAGATCTGCAGGCCCCTCTCGGTCCTCCAGCAGTCCACTGCCTTCACACCGACCACGGAGACCTTCCTGCCCGAGGTCCAGCTGGCCTCCCTGAAGTTGGAGAGCCCCTCGCCCGTCTCGCTGTCTATGACTGTGAAAGGGTCCGGACACCTGACGTAGGGCTTCCCGTCGAGCCAGCTGATCTGGTTCTCGTTCTTGAACCAGAAGCGGAACAGCTTTCCCTCGAAGTCGCCCTTCCCCTTGATCCAGCCGTTGCCCCAGCGGAACGCGTAGCTGTTCTCGTTGGTCTTGGCCACTATCTCTCCTTCGAATATCTTGTATCCGCCTGTTGCCTTCACTATCGCCGCGATGGGGTCGTCCCCCGAGTTCCGAGCCTTCTGTATCGCCTTGCCCACGTTGATGGTCTTGGAGTAGCTCTCCAAGACGCCTGCCTCCTTCACGTCCTTCCCCGTCACCGAGAGCATCGTCGAGTTGAAGCCCATGGAGTACAGCGCGATGGCCCTGGTGAGGTCCTCGAGCCTCTGCCCGCTGAGTGACTTTTCTAGGACGAGTCTGTCCCCCCAAACAGTCGAGATAACCATGGGGCAGAGATCTATACCGTACACGTTGAAGCTCGTGAAGCTCAGCTCCGGTACGGCTCTAAGCCCGGCCATGTCGGCATCGACGACTGGTATCCCCTCGTTGGCGCCGTTTATGGCCTGGCGGTAGATGCCGGGTCCTATCTCGCCCGCTAGGTATGCTACGTAGTTGTTCTCCCCTTTTATCTCCTTCAGCCTCTGGACGCCGGCCTCGCGCCAGTTATCCTGTGGCCTCATCGATTCCTCATACAGGGGGAAGACCCTGTGCATCTCCTTGAACGCGATCTCAATGTCTGGCCCCCGCCTTATGGGTGGCCCGTACCTCTCGCTGTCCTGACGCGTGATTCCCCCTCCTATCCCTATGGGCACAATCACCGGCCCGTCGTCTGGAAGGTCTTCAGCGTCCACCAGCTTAGGCTTTAAGCCCGCCTCGAAGGTAGAGTCTACCCCTGCGCAGAATGCTTCGTAGGTCGGCGCCGAACCGCCGCCTCCAGTGGCGATGGCAGCACCTCCAAGGACGGAGCACCATAGATCTTCCTTTGTCAATATTTTGGTTCCCAATGTGACACCGAGTATATGGGGCTAGATGAGGTTCTTAAGGTTCGTGCCTTGATACGCCATAATTTTTAATGGAATTATAATAATAAATGGTAATTTTTAAATAAAAATAATCTATTTCCCTCTTGAGACAAGGAGCTCCATGAGCCTTTCCATCTTCTTCGGCAGAAGATCCATTATCGGGAGCTGATATGGGCATTTCCCTTCACACTGTCCGCATCGAAGGCATGACGCTACCTTTGGCTCAGCCTCCGGGATCCCCCTGAGGAGCCTCGGCGTCCAGCCCGTGAGCCTCAAGAACTGATCTTCTGACCTGAGGACGAAGGAGATGGGGATCCCTTGCGGACAGGGCTGGCAGTAGTCGCAAGCCCTGCAGAACTGGTCCCCAAGGAGCTTGCGATCCTCCTCGATGAGCCTGAGGTCCTCCCGGGAGAAGGCGAAGCCTCCAGAGCCAACGGCGACGTTCTCCTCGATCTCCGCAGCGCTCATCATCCCCGGGATGGCGACGTCCACATCACCGTTTCCCAGGACATACCTCAAGGCCGCCCTCACGTTGGTGAGAGCCCCTCCCCCGAAAGGTTTCATGACTATCGTGCCCACGTTGAGCTCCGCGCAGAGGGGGAGGAGGCCGTCGGCCGGCCTCTGGGTCAGGTAGTTGTAGGGGATCATTACTGTCTCGAAGATCCTCTCACGGAGGACCTCCGTCATCAGCTCCGGGCTGTGGCTCGTGATTCCGAGGTGGTTTATCTTCCCCTCGTCTTTCGCCTCGAGGAGCCCCTCCAATGCTCCCTCAGCCCCCCTGACCTGCTCCCACGTCTCTTCCTTGGATATCATGTGCAGCTGGTAGAGGTCGAGGTAGTCTGTGCGAAGGTTCCTAAGGCTCACCTCCAGGTCCTCCAAAAGCCCTTCCCTGTCCTTGTGGACGGATTTTGAGGCGATGAGGACATCCTCCCGGACATCCTCCAAGGCCTCCCCGATCCTCTCCTCGCTTGTGGTGTATGCCCTGGCCGTGTCGAAGAAATTTATCCCCATCTCGTATGCCTTCCTCACGGCAAGGACCGCCTCATCCTTGGGGATCCTCTGGATGGGTATTCCTCCGAATCCTACCCTCTTAACAATCAGGCCGGTTCTTCCCAACGGCCTCTCTTGGAGTTTCATCTCTCAAATTGACCTCGGTTAGATTTAGCATAAGACTCCGAATTTAGGAGAATAGAATGGTTGGGAGCACCTCATACCCCCAGAACCTTCTCTATGGGCCTGTAGGGGATGTCAAAGCCGAAGTGCTTGGGCCCCAGAAGCCTGAGCCCCTTCTCGGTCCTCCATATCGGCTCGGCGCGCACCCCTACAACGGTTACCTCCCTGCCGTGGGTCCACTCCGACGTCCAGGCGTGGGAGAGCCCCCAGCCCGTGTTCGAGTCGATGACGTTGAGCCCGTCGGGGCTGGTCACCCATGGCTTCTCGTCGAGCCAGCTCACGTGGTTCTCGTTCTTGTACCATATGCGGAGCTCGTGTCCCTCCCAATTGCCTGTACCCTTGATGATGCTGTTCCCCCAGATGAACCCGTACTTCTCTTCGAAGAGGAGGGCGGTGATCTTCCCCGTGAACAGCTTGTATGCCCAGCCATCCGAGGCTTCCACGATGGAGGCGATGGGGTCATCGCCCGTCGCCTGGGCCTCTCTTATCGCCTTCCCGATCTTAATGGCGAAGGAGAT
>CAYONH010000116.1:0-6165 GCA_964405275.1 uncultured Candidatus Bathyarchaeia archaeon
CCTTCGAGATGATGAGGAGGCTGGCAGTCGTCGAGGGGCTGTTCACCGGTGTTTCCTCAGGGGCCAACGTGCATGCAGCATTGGAACTCGCGAAGAGCCTGGATCGTAATGCTCATGTCGTAACGGTGCTGCCTGACAGCGGTCAGAGGTACCCCGGAATCTGAGGCGTTACGTGGATAACTTGAAGGGCCCTAACCACGTGAACGAAAGTCTCATCTCCTCTTCCCATCTTCTTATAGATCATTATGAAGGAGAAGGCTTGGAGCTGGATAGACGAGAACAGGGATAGGTTGATCGAGTTAAGCGACGCCATCTGGGACTACGCTGAGCTGGGGCTCATGGAGGAGAGGTCCTCGAAGCTGCTGGCGGACGAGCTTGAGTCCCATGGGTTCAGCGTGGAACGGGGCGTAGCAGGAATGCCTACCGCGTTCGTGGCCTCCTGGGGGAGCGGGAGTCCCATAATTGCCGTCCTCGGGGAGTTCGATGCCCTGCCGGGCATCTCCCAGAAGAAGGTCCCCTACAGGGACCCTCTGAAGGAGGGAGCCCCCGGACACGGCTGCGGACACAACATCCATGGCGTCTCGGGGATGGCTGGAGCCGTCGCCGTGAGGTACGCGATGGAGGAGCGGGGGCTTGAGGGGACCGTCAGGTTCTACGGCTCGCCCGCCGAGGAGAACTACGACGGCAAGACTTTCATGGCGCGTGCCGGCCTCTTCGACGATGTTGACGCGTCGCTGAGCCACCACCCGGGCTCGGTTAACACAGCCGGGCTGAAGAGCAGCAATGCCGTCTACAGCGTCAAGTTCCACTTCTACGGGAAGACCTCCCATGCCGCCGGCTCCCCCGAGCAGGGGAGGAGCGCCCTGGACGCCGTGGAGCTGATGAACGTCGGCGTAAACTACCTCAGGGAGCACGTCATCGACAAGGCCCGCATCCACTACATCACCGAGGACGGCGGCGACCAGCCCAACGTCGTCCCCGGCTACGCCCGCAGCTGGTACTACATCAGAGCGCCCGAGAACGACCAGCTTGAGCCCATCTACGGGAGGATAAAGAAGATCGCGGAGGGCGCCGCCATGATGACCGAGACCGACCTCAAGATCGACTACCTCTGCGGCTGCAGCAACAAGATCCCCAACAGGACCCTCAGCGAGCTGGTGGTTGCCAACATGAGGGAGGTGGGAGCCCCCGAATACACGAAGGACGAACTAGAGTTCGCACATGAGATCGCTGAATCCGTGCCCCGATCGCAGAAAGTGAACAGACTGAGGAACATGAAGCTCCCGAACTGGGAAAAGTACGTCGACGTCGACCTCGTCTCCGAGATATTCGACGCCTGGGATGAGGGGGAGGTCAACATGGGGTCCACGGACGTCTCCGACGTGAGCTGGAACACCCCGACCATGGAGTTCTCCACCGCCACCTTCGTCCTCGGGGCACCCGGCCACGCATGGCAGGCCGTGGCATGCAGCGGGACAAGCATAGGGCACAAGAGCCTGATCTTCGCGGCGAAGACCATAGCTGGTTCGGCTCTGGACCTACTTACTAAACCGGGGCTCGTCGAGAAGGCAAGGGATGAGCTCTCGGAGAGGCTTCAGGGCAGGACGTACATGTGTCCGATCCCCGACGACATCGCCCCTCCCCTTCAGGCAGCAAGAGAGGCAGCCGAGAGGCTGGGCCGAAAAGGCTGAACTCGCTATAATGGATAAAAAAGGAAAGGGAGAGTTTAGGGGTAGGCGCTTGGGGCTTTGGGTGGGAGGCTCTTGACGAACCTCTCCAAGCGGTCGCAGGCCTCTGCCAGGTCCTCAACCGGCCTCACCAGGGCGAACCTGACGTGTCCCTCACCGTTCTCGCCGTACCCGCTGCCGGATGCGCAGCGCACTTTCTCTTTTACGAAGAGGTCTTGGGAGAACTTGGCTGAGGGCACCCCCAGCTCAGAGATGTCGGGGAAGAGGTAGAACGCGCCCTCGGGGTAGGGGCAGGTTATGCCCTCTATCTCAGACAGGCGTGGCGCCATGAAGTCGATGCGCTTCTTGTACTCCGTCTTCATCTCGTCGACGAAGTCCCAGCCCTCGTTGAGGGCCTTGATCCCCGCCCTCTGGAAGGCTACGGGCATTGAACAGATACCCGTTGGCACGGCGTTGATCACCCTCATGAGCTCGGGGCCCGCGATGATGTAGCCCGCCCTGCAGCCTGTCCAGGCGAAGGTCTTGGAGAAGCTCATGAGCACCATGGTCCTCTCCTCCATTCCCGGCAGGTTGATTATAGGCCTGTGCACGCTATCGCCCCACGTGAACTCCGTGTAGATCTCGTCCGCGATGAGGACGATGTCCTTCTCAACGGCGATCTCGGCCAACCCCTTGAGCTCCTTCTCGGTGTAGACGGTCCCACAGGGGTTGTCAGGGTTGCAGATGAGCATAGCCTTGGTCTTGTCGGTGATGGCGGCCCTGATGTTGTCCATGTCAGGCCTGAAGAGGCCGTCTTTCCCCTTGGTCAGCTTGGCCCTGGTCATTGTTGCACCGAAGTAGGCGGCTGGTCCCCTGTAGCCTCCATAGGCAGGGTCCATGATGAGGATCTCCTCCCCCGGGTTCAGGATGGCCCCGAAGGACCTGAAAATGGCCTGGCTGCCACCTGACTCGATCACTATCTGGGTGTTAGGATCAACGTCCACTCCGTATTTCTTGTAGTAGCTGGCGATGGCCTGCTTGAACTCTGGCTCGCCGCCGAATGAGTAGTGGGTGTAGCCCTCCTTCATGGCTTCGTAGACGGCCTTGTTGATGAACTCGGGCTGGTTGAAGTCGGGGTCCCCCGCGCCCAGGTTGATCATGCCCTCCATGGGGCCCATCCTCGCTCGGGTCCCTCCGCCCCTGCGGGCCTGGAGAGAGGGTAGCAATTCCTTCTTAGCGAATCTTTCAACTGGCATTCTCGATCACGATTCTCTTTAGCTACATTGCTTGAATATAAAATCCCTTCGATTCTATAAGCTAGTATTGACAGTTAAGTAAAAATATATAGAAAGGTTGGAGTCAGCCGATGAGGCTGTTGAAGAAGAGCTTGAACGTGGCGTCGGTCTGCGCCCTAAACTGGGGCGAGAACCCGAACAGGATCGCCCTGCCCTTTCCCTTCTTGGCGTCGATGAGGGCCGCCTTCCTGCTAAGGTGCTCCTCTCCGATGAGCCAGCCGCTCTCCATGATCCTCTCATCAGGATAGGAGAGGACCACCTGCATCTCCTCGTTCTTGGCACTGGGCACCACCTCAAACGCGGCGTTGTTTCTGAATATTATCAGCAGGTCGTCCTTCACGCCGTCTGTCAGGGGGTTCTCCCTGTTGACGTCGACATGGAGTGATGAACCCGGGCATAGGAAGTCCTTGGGCTTTACGTCCTGCAGCACGTTCTTGACGGGCAGCTCCAGGGCCTCGATGGCGAATGTGGAGGCGGCTCCTAGGGCCACGAGGGTCCCGCCCTCCTCGACGAACTCCTTCAGCTTCTCGACGCCCTCCTTGCCTATGCCGCTCTCGTACTCCTTAGGGTATTTAGGCGGTGATCGACCGGCACCGAAGCGTTTCTTGTAGTACTCCTCGATTCCCTCACCGGTGATCATCTCCTTGCCATCGCTGGGGAGGACTATGACGTCGTACTTATTGGCGAGCCTGCCCCTCTTGACGTCGGCGTCCAGGAGCCTAGTGTACCTGAACCTGTACCTCTCGAGGAGCCATCGTGTCCAGCCCTCGTCTATGTTGCCCCCCCTGTACCTCTGGTACATGCCCATCCTCAGCATCTTGACGGGCTCATGCTTGAAGTTCTCAGAGGGCGCTGGCATGAATGTCAGGTGGAGCCGCTTGGAGAGCCTGGTTATGTCTTTCTCTATACCGTCGGCTGCAGGGATGTAGAATGCACCCTTCCCAATGGTCTCACCGTCGACCTCGATCGGCTCTGTGGTCCTGTGGACGTCGGCGTCCTTCCTGAGCAGCCTGCTGACGGCGGCGAAGCTGTCGTTGTACCTGCAGTCGAGGATGTATCCCTTGGGGCTGCCCTCGACGGAGCCCCTGGGGTACCTTACTGAGGGGAGCTCCTCGAACTCGCCCTCGAAGGGCCATTTCACCTCGTGGAGGTCGACGCCCATGAACTCGGCTATATTGTAGGTGCAGAGGTCGTAGGGGGAGATGGGGTTGCCGTTTCTGTCGTAGCTGAAGGGTCCTGCGTGGTAGAACGTCCTCCTGAGGAGGGACATGATGTAGGGCCTGATCGGCTGAGCGGCGAAGACGGCGTATGTACCCCTGGGGTACGTCACTCCCTCGGCCTTGAACTCACGCTTGCTGCGGCTCACCCTGATGTCCATGTCCATGAGGGTCTTCATGAGCTTGTGCGTGGAGAGCTCGTCATGCTGCTCAGGCTTGAAGATGAATGCGTAGGGGGCCTCGGTCTCTCCCTTCTCTATTCCCCTGCTCGCCTTCTTGTACATGTTCCTGAGGATCATCTCCCTGTGGCTCGAGACGACCTTCAAGCATGCGAGGGATGAGATCTTCTGCTGCTCCACGATGTCCCTGAGCCTCCACCAGCCCCCCTTCCAGGGGTGGGGGAAGCCCATCTGGGTCCTGTACTCTGGGCGGCCGCGCCTGCTGGGCCTCAGCTGGTGGTAGTGGACGTAGCTGGGTGTGGCTATCCTCGCCGAGGCCGACTCGGTGAGCATCCCGCAGATGTTGTGCCAGCACGGGATGTAGTTGAATGTGGGCATGAACTCGCCCGGGTAGGTGGCCGCGGACTCGATCCCGGTCTTCCCGGCGCCCTCCAGCATCGTGGCCATCATGGCCCCATAGAGCTGCTGCTCGGTCCAGATGAGGGGGTCGACGTTGGCGTCGACGGGGTTGGCGAACGGCGGGATGTAGAACCGGGCTCCTGTGCCGCCCATGTGGTGGTGGTCGATGTATGCCTGGGGGTACCACTCCCCGTACATGACCTTGGAGACCATCTGGGACTCCACCTGGGTGAGGTGGATGGCGTCCCTGTTGTTGTCGTGGCCCACGTACTTGTGGTAGAGGAACGGCGTACCCGTGCCCTCGTACTCGGTGTCCAGATGTTCATTGTACCAGTCGGTGACCATTATCTGCCCGTCGGGGTTGAAGCTGGGGAATACCAGGAGCACGGTGTTCTGCCGGATCTCCTCGTGCTCGGGGCTCGTGGCGACCTCGTAGCAGAGCTCGGGGGACATCTGTGTGCCTCCGACCTCGGAGGCGTGGATGCTCATAGTCATGGAGACCACGGTCTTCCCGTCCTTGAATATCCTGTCGAGCTGTCTGTTGCTCAGCCCCCGGGGATGGGCTACATTGTAGCTCATATCCCGTATCTTGTTGAGGCCCTTGATGTTCTCGGGGGAGGAGATAACAGCGAGGAGGAATGGGTTGCCCTCGGTTGACTTGCCCAGATCGGTTACCTTTACGCACGGTGACTTATCCAAGTGCCAGAAGTATTCGACTATTTTCTCCCAGCGGACCAGTTTCCTGTCCGCGCCCATCTTGTGCCCGAAAAATTCCTCGGGCGATTTTATTTCAGATGGCATGGACATACATTGTTGATGAAATATTTAAAATTCATTGATATGGAGGGGATTAAGCCCTTCCTTGGCGCTTAGTATGCGCTGTGTTTACGCGATAAACCACTTTATGAATGGTTTTAAGTATCGATCGGAGTTAATGGTCTCCGGAGGCTTCGGATTTACGTATTTTGTTATCTGTGGTAGGCTGCATCTGACAGTGAAATAACTGTTTTAGGTTGGTTTCTGCTCCTTAGGTAGTCGAGTGTTGCCCTTGGAGAATCGTGAGAAGCTGTTTTATGTTGCAGTCGCTGTGGTCTTCGTCATCTCAGCGGTTGCCGGGAGGGACCTGGCTGATCCGGCCGTGTTCTCTGAGGTCGTCATGCCGATGATGGTGATCCTGGTGGTCGCTGTGGTGGGTTACATCCTGTATAGGCGGGGGCTCCTGGGCGAACTGAAGCTGCGGTGAGGTCGCTCTCTAGGGCGTTTCTCCAGCCTCGGCTCGTAGATCGTGTGTTCTTGGTGTTTTCTGCGCCATCTGTAAAGGTTCAGTGTCGCTGCCCGTTCCTGTTTATGTGCCCGCCGTACGACGCACCATGCAGACGGGCCTCGGGGAGGGCTGCCTCGCGCGCGC
>CAYONH010000117.1:0-4891 GCA_964405275.1 uncultured Candidatus Bathyarchaeia archaeon
A
This sequence comes from uncultured Candidatus Bathyarchaeia archaeon, assembly GCA_964405275.1. Lineage (GTDB taxonomy): Archaea > Thermoproteota > Bathyarchaeia > TCS64 > TCS64 > BS750m-G28. Next base: position 2 of record CAYONH010000117.1, read on the forward strand.
GGGAACATTATGATCGAGTTGAGTAAGGCCCAGGAAGAAAGGGCCATGAGGCTCCACAAGGAAGCCATAGTCATCGACACCCACTGCGACAGCATAGGGGGATACCTCGGCAGGGGATGGAGGCAGCCCCCCCGAGACTTCTTCCAGAGAGGGGAGACGGGGCAGATCGACCTACCCCGCCTCGTCGAGGGAGGCGTCACCTGCCAGGTCTTCGCCATGTGCATCTCGTCGGCCCCCATCGTGCCCGACGCGACCCTCAGGGCCCTCAAGATGGTCGACAAGTTCTACGAGCTTGCCGGTAACCCGGGGTTCAAGGCTGTCACCACCCCCGGGGAGATAGTCGCCGCCAAGAAGGCGGGGGAGACCTGCGGGCTCCTCAGCTTCGAGGGCGCGGAGGCCCTCATGGGCGACATAGCCCTCCTCCGGGTCTTCTACAGGCTGGGGGTGAGGATGCTCAGCTTCTGCTGGAACTACCGCACCCCCTTCGCCGACGGCCTCGGCGCCAAGAGGACGGGGGGCAAGCTACCCGAGCTAGGCGTCCAGGCCCTTGAGGAGATGGAGAAGCTCGGCGTCGTCTTCGACGTCAGCCACATCTGCGACTCCAACTTCTGGGACGTCTGCGACGTCATGGACGGTCCCTTCATCGCCAGCCACAGCAACTGCAGGGACCTCTGCGACGTCGCCAGGAACCTCACAGACGACATGATCAAGGCGCTGGCCGACCACGGCGGCGTCATGGGCATGAACTATCTGGGAGGCTTCGTCGCCAAGGAGGACCCCAACATCGAGAGGATGGTTGACCACATAGACCACATCGTCGACCTCGTCGGCCCCGACCACGTGGGGCTGGGCTCCGACTTCGACGGCGGCGGGAGGCTACCCGAGCTGGACGACGCCTCCATGGTCCCCAACATGACCCGGGAGCTCGTGAAGCGCGACTACAGCGACGAGGACATACTGAAGATCCTGGGCGGAAACCACCTGCGGGTCTTCAAGGCCGTCCTGAAATAGGACCCCTTTCCTCCCTTTATATCTCGGAAAAACTAGGATGGCGTATCTGCACCGATCTCCGCGAACAGCCTTGAGACCTCAGCCTCAACGCCTGAACTCACTCATTAAACCTACGAGCTGTACGCGTCCAGGGCGACGCAGAGAAAAGAATCTCTTAAAACCAGCTCGTCTTCTACTCGAAGAGCTCTCTCCTCAGGCTGGCATTCCTGACCTTCAGCTTGTCTATCTTCGCGTCGAACTCGGTCTGCCTCTCCCTGTACAGCGTGACGGTCTCCTTCATCTTCGGCGATCTGTACTTTATATTCACCATCTTCGACGGGTCGTCAAGCGACTGCACCGACACCGTCGTGGACCCGAACACCCTGTCCTCGAGCCTGCTGAGGTTCCGCTTCACGTTCAGGTACGTCGGGTTCGTCCTCTCCGTCCTGATCTGGTCCTCGATGCTGAGAATCTCTTCTAGAACTGCCTTACGGTCGATTAAAATGCTCCCCATACTATATGTGGGCTCGTCCCTTATAATGTAGGGGGAAGAGCCTCCTCTACTGCGCTATTCGTTGGTTATATGAGATAGAAACTCGTCTGTCTACCGTCGATGAGCCTACAGCCCTCCTCCATGAAGACGACGTCCTCCTCAAGGGCGAACCTGAGCCTCTGGCCGCCCCACTCCGACACCGGCCCCTCCACCGAGAGCTCCGCCGTGAACGCGTAGTTGTACTCCAGAACCACGTCGCCCCGCCCCTCGTTGCGCTCCTGCTCCCATGGCAGCCCGATGAGGGGCCCCGGCTCGTGGAGCAGGTGGCCCAGGCTGTGGGAGTAGACCCTGGGCGTGGGGATCCCATCCTTTCTGGCGCGGGTAAGCATGTTGCTGAGGAGCTGATCCCCCGTCAGCCCCCTATTGAACTCCGCCATGTAGACGTCCTGGAGCCTGTTAGCCTCCGCCATCAGCCCCCTCACCCCCTCCGGGGCGTCGGTCTCCCCCGTCCTCAGGACGTACCCCCACTCCTGGTGATCCGTGATGAGCCTCAGGTACCTTATCCCCACGTCGCAGCGGATGAGGTCCCCCGGCCGGATCACGTCATCATCATCCCCGTGCATCCTCACAGCCTCCTCGCTGCGTATTATCAGGAAGACGGGGTTGAATGCGACGGACAGCCCCAGATCAGCACATCGCTGCCAGTAATACCACCTGAGGTCCTCGATGGTCGTGACGCCTGGGGTTATCGCCGTACGGCTGTAGCACTCGGCGATGAGGGCGTGGGCCACCTTCACGACGTCATCGTACAGTGAGATCTCCATGTCGGTGAGGGTCGCCAGCCACCTCGTGGCGCAACGCTCAGCGGACTCCAGCCGGTCTACGTACCTCGGGGGCAGGGCGTCCACGAGCTGCATGTACAGGTTGTGCGTCAGGCCGCCCGCGGCCCACTGGATGGAGCCAGTGTTGATCCCGATCCGCTCAGGGTCCCTCTCCTCCACGATGGTCCTGAGCATCTCCCACTGCGCGCCGTGGTGGGTTCTCCCCGGCCAAGGCCTGTCGTACAGCTCCTTGGTGTCGGTGAAAGACAGGTTGATCCTTTCAATGCCCTCCTCAGGTCCCCTGTCGTGGAATACCAGGATCTGGAGTATGGGGCACCAGGTGTCCATGGGAATCATGGTCTCGTACACAGGGTCCAGATCGTCCTCCTGGCAGATGATGAGCCACATGTCCAATCCGGCCTCCCGCATCGCGGTGGGGAGCACGTTCTCAAGTCGGTCGGCCAGGACCCGGTCCAATATCTCGGCGCGCTCACGCACTGGAAGGATCTCAGGGAACCCATCGGCAACCTTGCCTAACTCTCCTTGCTTCAAATTAGGAAACCCTCCGACAGTCCTCATTCACTGACATCTTTTTTAAAATATTAGTTATTCCTCGGGTATCAAGGCTGAACCGTAGACTTCCTTGGAAAGGTGGGGGGGTTTACGCCGACGGGAATCCTCCATCCACCGCGCGCGCATAAGGAGTGTAACGTTTGGAAAATATGAGAAAAATAAAGCCAAGTCTGTCAGGTGTAGAAGCTGAAAATGCCCCCTCTTTATGATTAGTTACCTACTAAGCTGGGAGTAAAAAAAAGAGAAATAGTAAATGGCAGGGACATCATTGGATCATATTCACGCGCGCGCAGCCGTTAGATATGGACCTTGGAGCGGGTTAGATGAAAACGTATGAAGACCTCACCCAACGCGGAAAGCTACGGAGGACTGGGCGGGTTGCCAGGACGGCCCTCGAGGCTTTCGGGTTCACAGAGGCTCGCCTCAGGTTAATGGTTGACGCCGGGAACACCACATATCGTGTTAAGGCCGTTGGTCGTACGACCGTGGAGAAGGGTCTTTACGTGGACGACTGTTATTCTCTGAGGCTCCACCAGCCTGGTTACCAGAACGATGGTGCCGTCGACTCCGAGTTGGAGTGGCTCTTCGCTCTGAGCGAAGCGGGGCTCCCGGTGCCGCAGCCGATCCCCACGAAGGATGGCGAGTTATCCGTGGAGGTCTCGGTCCCCGGGGCGCCGGCGAGGCGGTGCTCACTCCTCCGATGGGTGAAGGGGAGGATGGCCCCGAAACTCGTCCGCCCGTGGCACATGAAGGCGATAGGCCGTCTTATAGCCCAACTCCAAAACCACGCTTCGAGCTGGAGACCACCCCCGGGCTTCGTACGGAGACATTATGACCGCAATGGCCTCTGGGGGAACGACACCGGCACCGGCTACACCGCAGACGAGGTGTGGCCCAAGATACCCCGACGATACTTCGAGGCCTTCCAGGAGGTGACCATGCGCGTCGAGCAGGTCATGGAGGACTGGGGCAAGGGGCCGGACGTCTACGGGCTGATCCACGCAGACCTGGGGACGGAGGCTAACGTGCTGTTCCACCGGGGGGAGGCCAGGGCCATCGACTTCGATGACGGGGGATACGGGTACTGGGTGTACGATCTGGCCGTCCCCTTGGTCGACTTGGATGGAAAGGAATCACTGCCCGCTTTTCGGGATGCCCTGTTGGAAGGATATACGGAGATCCGATCTATACCGGAGGAGCAGCTGGATAAGTTGGAGCTGTTCCAGGCGGCGTTTCGGGCCCTGGAGATCTTCTGGGGAACAGCGTGCACATTAGACAATCCTGACTCGACCTACTGGATGGAGAGAAGGGAAAAAGCGTGGATGCACATCAAGCGCGCTCTAAGGGTGAGATCCATCTAATAGAGCAAGGAAAGCGCGCGCGTAAAAAGTGAAGTTGAACAAGTGTTACAGTGGTGTTACACCCATTTTCTAACACATAGTAAATTCAATATCCCATATTTCTGCGCTTTTTCTTCTATTAGCCCTTATCCTTCTTGTTTACGTATACGCTAATTCAACGTTTTTTATGCGCACGCGAAGAGTCCGCGTGTAGATCCACCCTCTTTACCAAACTGTTCGGAGCTAGTTCTCAACCGTGATAGAGGGGTTCAAGGACTAGGGTCGAAGATCCATAATTCCTTTACACAGGTCGGAGATAACGTTCAGAGCCCGTGAGGGACTGTCCGATGGCGCAGGGTCAAGGCGAGCCCACTGCGAGGGTGAAGGCCTTCTTCTGGCTGATCCTCGGCTCGTTCTCAGTCTTCTTCGCGGAGGTCATATCGGGATCCGAGATATTCCCGTTTACCAAGCTCACGGGCTGGATCCTCATCTTCCCCCTCTACGCCCTCCACACCGTAGTCCTCTGGACAGTCGTCTTCCGATATGGCAGGGGCTGGCTCTACGCCCTGTTCCCAGCTGGAGCCCTCTTCGGACTCTACGAGGCCTACATAACCAAGGTGCTCTGGTCCCCCACCTGGGGCGGGCTGCCCTTCTACGTGGGGGGAGTCGCCGT
>CAYONH010000117.1:4991-6136 GCA_964405275.1 uncultured Candidatus Bathyarchaeia archaeon
CCCCCGAGGCGTAGCCTCTCGCCTATCAACTGGTTTATCGCGTCGAAGAGGGCGCGCCTCTCATCATCGCTCAATTCTGAGGCCCTCCTCCTGGGGTGGAGCCCCGCCCTGTAGATGACGTCCTGGAAGGCGCTGTTGCTCAGCCCGACCAGGACGGCGTCCTTCCCCACGAGGACCTGCTTCAGCTGCCTGCTCCTGTCGGAGACCAGCTCGGTGAACCTCTCGAAGGTGAACTCCGGCTCCATGGGGGAGGCTTTCTCGGAGAAATCTCGTCTGTAGACGTAGGAATCCGGGAGCCCTGAGTCGTTTAAAGCGCTGATCACTCCCATGCTGGTGAGCCTTACTGTCAGCGCCGATCCATCGTCGAAGTCGACCTTGAGATGGTACTTCTCAGGCAGGGACTCGGAGCTCGCGTGGTAGAGGACGGCGCCACCGTACTCCGGCGTGATGACCATGTTCATCCCGTTGTCCAGCTTCACGTGGATCGTGTTGCCCCTCGAGACAGCGGACTCGACGACGCCGTCGACGAGGCGATCGTAGTCCCTCAGGTCCTTGTTGATGAACCCGATCTTCTGCATCCTCTCATAGTCCCGCAGGTCACAGGCCGATATCCTCTTCCCCTGCAGCTCCTTGTCCAGCTGTCCGGCGAGGATTGAGGCCTCGGGAAGTTCAACGCTCATCTTGGCAAGCACATCCAATACGTGAGTAGAAATGTGTACATGATACAATGGGGTGATCACCGTTAAAAATGCGTCCTTGAACGAGGCGCGCTTCCCCGGGGTGGATTCCATGTATAGTTATATCAGTTCAATTACGTCTTGTAGATCGTTATGGTCTCAGAGAAGGACATCGCGGAGTTCGGCGACCTCTGGTCGCTGATGTACTACACCTTCGGGAAGGAGATGGTGGACAGCTTCGGGGAGGAGGGGAAGGAGGCTCTGGTCAGGGCCATCAGGGCTTACGGCCGTGCCCGGGGGCTCCGCCTCAAGAGGCGCCACGAGGAGATGGGGCTCCCCATCAACTTGAGGTCCCTGTTCGAGGTCTACGACCTGCCGGGTCACCCGGACACCGAGAAGGAGCGCACCACATTCGAGGACGACAAGCTCATCAGCTACACCTACGTCTGCCCCTACGAGAGGATCTGG
>CAYONH010000118.1:0-6091 GCA_964405275.1 uncultured Candidatus Bathyarchaeia archaeon
TTAGACGTCCCAGTGGCAGCCTACATCCCCTACGACGACTCCGTGGCAATGGCGGATATGCTGGGCAAGGCCCCAATAGATCATGATCCTGACTCAGAGGCCTTGAAGGCGTTGAGCGAGCTCATAGGATACCTGAACAAACGATACGATTTCTAGTGTTCTCTGATAAACGTAATCAGTAACAGATGCAGATCCCTCATTTGCGACGTGGGCCCTCATTGAGACTCAAGGCTATTAGGATAAAGACAAAGTACTGGCGGCCTGGGACAGACTATATCAGCGAAGTCGTAAAAGCCGTTGAAGGAATACTCCAAGATGGCGACATCGTCACGGTCTCCGAGAAGGCAATCTCGACCGCTATGGGTCACATCGTCGATGAGTCCAAGTTTTCTTCGGGAGTTGCTGCCCGTTTTCTGGTCTCTTTCTGGACTCGCAGGATCTGGAGTGGGCCCTTGGGTAAGCTAGCTAAGCTGAAGGATGGAACGAGGGAAAGACTCAGAAACTTCCCCCTTATAGAAGGGGCGGTCCACAAACAGGTCTCCCTACACTACGTAGGTTTACTGCAGTCCCTCAGGCACTACTCCGAGGGAGGAATCGATGCAAGCAATCTCCCCTACTCCTACGTGAGCCTGCCCCTCAGCAGCCCCGAGGGGGAAGCCGTGAGGCTTCGCGGGGCACTCTCCAGGAGGAATAGGGTGTCAGTCATCATCGTGGATGGAGACACAACCTATTCCTGGAGAAACCTGCACCTCTCACCCCGAAGCGTGCCCGTGAGAGGCCTGATCCACTTCGGGGGCTTCCTCGCCTTCCTGTTGGGCCGCATGCTTGGATTCAAATCCCGCTCAACACCCATCGCCCATGCTGGAGAGTCACTGAACCCCGACTGGGCACTGACCCTCGCAAACATAGCCCACCGGGTAAGGAGGCATGGGGCGGGGAGGACCGTCTGGGATATGGCTGAGAAGCTGGGCGTCGGGCTGACAGAGGTCACCTGGGGCATGTTAGATCGTGTTGACCACTACCCGATTGTGATTCTGAGAAGAGAAGCCAACTAGAAAACAACCGCGATAACTTTTCAAAGAACCCTCCTAGGAGGAAAAAGGAGAAAAACGTGGAAAAGGGGGCTTTATGTCTCAACTTACTGAGACAAAAGGGGCTAAAACCCCATTAAAGCCGATTAGGGAGGGGCAATAGAAGGCACAAGACGACCATCCAACGACGAGAGCCAATGATCCTGTCCCAAATCTTGAAGGTATCTATATTATAAGGCGTAGTAAAAGACGCGTCTATTTCCCGAAAAGGACCCAGAAAAAGGCTCAGACGCCCATCGCTGAGGACGATCACAAACACTCAGAAAAACGATTCCAGACATAAAATACCCCCTGTTTAACGAAACACCCTGTTTAATCGCCCCTCCCAGGAATCCGTTGGCGACCACTATTTGGACAGAATCCGCAACCATACTTAAAAACAGGGCACAGTTGGCACCTCAAAGGAACAATGAACCGCTGCCCCCTGACTCCTTCACACGGAAGGTGCAACGAAAAACCCTTATGACCAGCCACCGATGCGCGATTCCTAGATCTGCTCCAGGAACTCCTGGACCCTGTCCAGGAAGTCAATCGGCTTCTCCGTCTCGATCATCTCCGCCCCAGACTCCCGGACCATCTTAAGCACGTTCTCGGTATACGGAGAGAACACATCCCCCTTCGCCAACGGGGAGACACACGCCACGACGTGGATACCCAGATCCTCCATCTTCCCGATGATCGAGTAGTTCTCCGCCTTCTCAGGAGTCAGAACCCCCGGCTCATCGAGGACGAAGTCGCTGAAGAAGAAGCAGATCTTCTCGGTCCGATCACCCGCATCACGGAGCTCCTCGAGGGCCCAACGGAGGCTCATCGTCGGCATCGTGCCCCCCCAGGTCTGAGTGCCCTGGGTGCCCTTGAATATCTTCTCAACGTCACCAGTCGTGGAGGTCACAAGGTAGAGCAGGCCGTCGACGATGTCGTCGATGTCCCGCTCCTCGTGGAGCTCCTTATGGATGTGGCTGTTACTCTCGTAGAAGACTAGGCCGTACCTCTCCTTCTGAAGGCTCCAGATCAACGGCACAAGCGACATAACAGAGTAGTGGATAGACGTTAACCCCTCCAGCTGGTAGAACATCGTGTTGCTTATATCGAGGATGAAGATGATGGCCTTCTTCCGCTTCTCCTTCTTCCTAATGAAGAAGTCGTCGTAGGTCACGTCCTCAGCCGTCTTGCCCTGGTCGAAGATGTTCTCGAGGGACCTATCCTCGTCAATGTCGTTGGCGTCGTCGCCATACTGGTATGGCCTGATTATAGGCCTGTTGAGGAACTCCATCTTCCTCTTGAACTGAATTGCCAGGTTCAGGAGCTTGAGCTTCAGGAACTCAGCAAGCTTCATCCTCGTCGCTCTGTCTCTCCGGTTCTTGTACTCCTTGATCGCCTGCTTGATGAGCTCATCCTCGCCAGGCCCGACACCGATATCAGGCTTGCTCGAAAACTTACGAAAGATGTCCTCATCGGAGTCGTAGAGAGGTTTAATCTCCCCCTGGACAGCGTCGTTCTCCTCCCCGAACTCAAACCTCAGCTTCTCCTCGTTACGGGGGGCCATGAGGCCGAGCAGGGCATCCGTATCCAGTTCGGGCAGCTCAGCATCGGACTCCTCAATATCCATCAGGATCTCAATGGCCACCCTCTGAGCCACATCCTGATTATCCACCTCCGAGGTGTGGACAGCCACATCGACGAGGTCTTGGATGGATAACTCGCCCTTTCTCATGTACCTGGGCATGAGGAGGTCGCACATGGCGATCCCCTGTCTGGGGCTTGGCTTCTCCACGACCTCCCTGCTCCGCCTCATCCTGTGTATGAACTCGGGGACGAAATAGCGTACCATGGTGAACGGATAGTGGAGGAGCTCCGTCAAAATCCACTACTCCAAGCGCTTTTCGAGGATCTCGTTGATGATGCTCGCGACTGTCTTGGTCGGGTCCCTGACCCGCATCTCCTTGGATAACACTGAAGGGGCGAAGAACCTGATGGCCTCATTGTCATCCTCGAAGCGCTCCATGTATCGGTCCACCAGTCGAGTGAGGTATATTCCAGCCCTCGGGGAAGCTGGGATCTCAAGATCCGAGTTCTGCCGAGTGTCGTTGACTATCGCGTATATCTTGTTGATAGTCTTCTCGGCCATGTTGAATGCGGGAGCGTTGACCCTTAATATCTCGATCTCCGTCTCCCTGTCAGGATATGTAAGCCTTATCCAGCACCCTATCCGGTCCACGAGGACCCTGGAGAGCCTGTACGTTCCGGAGGTCTCGATTGGGTTCTGCGTGGCGATGAATGCAAAGTTGTCGTTGGCCTTTATCATCCCGAAAGGGTAGAGATGATAGTGTCTTTCCTCGAGTGGGGCGATGAGGCTGTTTTGACAGAATTCTGTCGCCCTGTTGAGCTCGTGGGCGACGAAGAGCCCTCCCTCAACCATCGCCCTCATCAACGATCCTGGCTCAAAGCTCTCGACCGCTCGACCCTTCCTCACCACCAAGGCAGGGTCGAAGGCACCTATCAAGCGTGAAGGCGTCATGTTCTCATCGAAGAAGACCTCGTAGAAGCCTCTGCCTGTATCCTCGGCCACCTTCCTCGCAAGGAGAGATTTGCCTACGCCAGGGGGGCCTACGAGGCAAGGAGTTACGTTAGAGTCTATGCTGTCCATCAACAGCTTGTAAGCCGTATCATATTGTCCCGTAAGGATCACCTGGTTTTCGATACGAATCCCGTCAACTATACTCTTCTGCAGCAGTTCAGGAAAACGTAACTCGTCGCCACCGGACATCTAAGTTCATCCTCATACTTACATACTCTAATTTAAGGTTTCAACTTGGTTGTAAGCGTATACACACGTCGCAAAGAGCCTAAGTATTGATATTTAGTATTTTTTTAGCGACGGATCCGCATGCTTTTTATAGTAATTGTCAGATCCCTTAACGATTCACGAGAGGCTAAAACATGGTAGTAGGAATTAGAATACATGGCAGGGGCGGCCAAGGGGCCGTCACTGCGTCTAGATTGCTGGCAACTGCAGCGTACTATGACGGCAAGTTTTCTCAGGCCATCCCGATGTATGGCACTGAGAGGCGTGGTGCACCTGTAACGGCTTATGTACGTGTCGACGACGTCAGGGTCAGGGAGAGGGAGCTGGTTCACACACCAGATATCGTCATGGTTCTGGACCCTCTGCTGAGCACACGTCAGACCATGGCTGATGACATGGCTGAAGGCGGGCTTCTACTCTTGAACGCCGCTTATCCTCCTGAGGAGGTCAAGACCGGCGGTAATATCAGGGTGGCGACCGTTAACGCGTCCAACATCGCCTTGGAGACTCTGAGGAGACCCATCACCAACACCGCGATCCTCGGCGCTTTCGCCAAGGCTGTTGGGTGGCCGAAGCTTGAGTCAATCGAGAAGGCCATCCGGAAGCAGTTCAGCGGAAGAATAGCCGACATGAACATAGAGGCTATCAAAAGATCTTACGATGAGTGCAGCGAGATAATACCCGCACCTGTCAAAATTGCTGGTGAAAGTGAAGCCCTCGCCGTAGGCGGATACGGCGTCCTGAAGGACGTCTCCTCCTGGCGTGTCTTCCAGCCCGTCATTGACTTGGACAAGTGCATCGGATGTAAGAACTGCTGGATCTACTGTCCCGAGACCGCAATCAAGTGGACCGATGAAAATAAACCAGAGATTGAATGGCGCAAGTGCAAGGGCTGTGGTATCTGTGTAAACGAGTGCCCAGTTGAGGCTATAGAGTTCAAGAGGGTTGAGATAAAGAATGAGTGAAAGCACATTCGACGTAATGGTAGGTAACAAGGCTGCAGCTACGGCCGTTAAGCTCGCAAGAGTCGAGGTCATGTCAGCCTTCCCTGTAACCCCACAGACGACAATCACGCAATACTTGTCAGAGATGGTCGCAAACGGCGAGATCAAGGGCGAGTTCGTGAACGCAGAGGGTGAGCTGTCGACTCAGGTGATCGTCCAATCCGCCTCAAGGGCTGGAGCCCGTACCTTCGTGTGCACCTCTGGCCCTGGTCAGCTATACATGCACCACCCGATGCACGGCACATCCTCAAGCAGGCTTCCAGTCGTAATGGCAACTGTTCACAGGGGGAACAAGAGCATGCAGCCAGACCATACCGACCTCATGTCCCAGACATGGACTGGATGGATCCAGCTCTACTGCGAGAACAACCAGGAAGTACTCGACACGCACCTAATGGCTTACAAGATCGCCGAAGACAAGAGGGTAAGGCTCCCTATAGCCATCGGCTACGACGGATACGTCCTCAGCTACACAGCTGAACCGGTTGAGGTGCCCTCCCAGAAGTCAGTCGACGATTGGCTTCCTCCATACGAGTACCAGAGCATCCTGCCCAAGGACTATGATCCTGCCACAGGCGGACGAGGCTTCGGTAGAAGGGGTGGCGACCCACAGCAGGGATGGATAACCCACCATGAAGCGCTCCTAAATTCACTTTCAGTCATCAAGGAGATAAACGAGGACTTTGGCAAGGTCTTCGGACGCAAGTACGGGAACGGCCTTACTGAGACTTACATGACAGAGGGCGCAGAGGCTATTATGGTGGCGATGGGCTCAATGGCTGGAACGGCGAGAGCTGCCATCGACAAATTGCAGGCAGACGGGAAGCCCGTAGGTTTGGTCAAATTGAAGGCCTATCAACCCTTCGCAGTCGACGACTTCCAGAAATATGGCAAAGAGTACAAGGCGATAGGCATGATAGACAGGAACGTCTGCCTGGGACACGGCGGTGCAGGATACAGGCTGATCAGAACCTCGCTCTACGATATGGATGAACGACCAAAAGTACTCCAGTTCCACGCAGGACTAGCAGGTAAGGAAGTCAGAGTCGGCGACATCGAAAGAGTCGGCGAAAAGATACTGAAAGCCGCCAGAGGAGAGAAAGTCTCCCAGGTGGAATGGGTTTAAAAGGAGCGAAAAAGGTGAATAAAAGATGAGTCAAAAAATTACCAGAGCCCAAGTATCCTTGGAC
>CAYONH010000119.1:0-4472 GCA_964405275.1 uncultured Candidatus Bathyarchaeia archaeon
CTAGAATATGTTTACTTAAGTCTGAGGTCTTGAGAGTGTAGAAAATTGGGGGGTTTATCTGACCCTGAGGAGCTCCTCGAGGATCCCGATCTGCGTGGGGTTCGCCCTGACGATGTCGCTGGTCGAGACGACGCCGACCACTTTGTCGCCTTCGACGACGGGGAGCTTCTTGATGCGTTTCTGGGCCATGATCTTGGCCGCCTCATCGACGGTGTCGTTGGGTTCCACGGTGACGAGTGGGGAGGACATGATGTCCTTCGCCCAGATGGTCGCCGGGTCGAGGCGGGGCTCCACGATCCTCTCCAGGATGTTCCTCTCGGTGATGATCCCCACGGCCCTGCCGTTGTTCGTCACGATGACGGATCCTATCTGGAACTTGTTCATCTTCAGGACGGCGGCGTGGACGGAGTCGTCTGTCCGCACCGTCTTCACGTTCCTCCTCATGATATCCCTTACGAGAATAATGCCACTCATAGAATCAGCTCAGATTAGACCATGAAAGACTTGGCGGGCACCGGATTTTAACGTTTCCTGTGTACGACAGCACACAGACACCGGAACCGGAGAGGGAGAGGAGCCTAGATAAATTCTTGGGGTCAGCTAGCCTCGGCGTTCCCCTCTGAGATCTGCATAGCGGCGTAAGGGTAGACGGCGACCTCCGCCTCCCCACCGTGGGTCTCGACCAGCTCCCTGACTGCCTCCTCCCATGACCTGACCCAGACGGAGCCCTTCCCGTAGTACCACTCGTCCGCCTTCATCAGGTGCGGCGAGACCACCATGACCCGGTCCATCCTCCAGGGCCTCTTCACGTAGACGTCGGGCCTCCAGCCCCTGCCCCCGTAGCCCAGGCCGAAGCGCCCGTTGTAGTAGTGGACCCTGCATCCCTCCGGCGTGTAGATGAGGAAGACGAGGTCTCCCCCCTCCCTCACCGACTCCACGGCGATGTGGTAGGCCTTGTACCCCTCGTTGGCCATGGGGTAGCCGTTCCCTATGGAGACGTCCACGTCCTTCACCGTCGGAGTGGCGTAGTGCCCCCTGGCAAGCTTGACGGCCTCCCTGTGGGCCTCCACGACATCCCCGCAGACGAGGTCGGCTACGTCGGAGTCCTCGTTCAGGAGGGCGTTGACGGAGAAGTCGAGCCCGGCTATCTTGGCCGCCTCCTCCGAGTCGTGCCTCCTCACGTTAGCGTCGATCTTGCCTGGCCCCGTCCCCTCCCTGATGGCGTGGTTGGCCCATATGGACTCCATCCCCGCCACACCAGGGAGAAGCATCTTGGAGCCCCCGCCGAAGCCGTAGCCGAAGTGGGGGAGGACGGCCCCGATGGAGACCTTCAGGTCGCACTCCGCGACCTCCCTGTTTACCCTCACAGGCGTCCCCCGGCTGGTCTCCCCCAGGTCCACGAGGTTCTCGTAGGGGTTGTGGTTGTAGACCATGAACCTGCTGGGGACCTCGTCCCCGAGCTTCTTCCGGAAGTCGATGAGGGTCCTCCCAGAGTGGGCCCCGGAGGCCATCACGAAGGATATCTGGTCGTCCTCCAGCCCGCCCCCGTGAAGCTCATCGAGGACCGAGGGCAGGATCTGGTATGTCTTCGTCGGCCTCGTCATGTCGTCTATGATTATGGCGCATCGCTTCGCCCCTGAAGCGAGGTCCCTGAGCTGGGGGGAGCCCTTCGGGCGTGCCAGCCTCTCGGATATCTCCTCCTGGGAGAGGGGCTTGGCTCCGTGTCCCCTCATCCTCTGCACGTGGACGTTCCAGCCCTCGGGGAACCGGAGCTCCTCCTTACCCCAGCCGTACCACTCCCAGGCGGGGACCTCGACCGTTGAACCGCTCATGGTGGATGCAGTGTTGACGGGAGTAAAAAAACTTGCACTGTTCATTCAACGAAACGAATAAAGACAGTGAGGCGCGAATCATACTATGCCGACCGGAGAGCCCGCATCCGACGCAGTCGTCATCCTCGACTTCGGGGGCCAGTACTGCCACCTCATCGCCAGGCGCGTCAGGGAGATGGGCGTCTACTCGGAGATTCTGCCATGCGACGCCACCCCGGCCGAGATCAGCTCTCTCGACGACTCACTGGACGTGAAGGGGATCATCCTGTCCGGGAGCCCCGCCAGCGTCAGGACCGAGGACTCCCCCCGGCTGGGCGAGGGCGTCCTCGAGATGGGCCTCCCCGTCCTGGGGCTCTGCTATGGCCACCAGCTCATCGCCCACATGAACGGCGGAGAGGTGAAGCGGGGCAAGAAGAGGGAGTACGGCATCACCAGCGTCACCATCGACAGCCCCGTGGGCGTCCTCAAGGGGATGAACCCCTCCGAGAGCGTCTGGATGAGCCACGGGGACACCGTCTACAAGGCCCCCGACGGCTTCGAGGTCCTCGCCCACACAGACATCTCACCCGTCGCGGCCTACAGGCACTCAGCGAAGCCCATCTACGGCCTCCAGTGGCACCCCGAGGTCGTCCACACCGAGAGGGGCACCGAGATGCTCGAGAACTTCGTCTACGAGGTCTGCGGCTGCCAGCCCAACTGGAAGCCCGTTGACGCCGTTGACAGCGCCGTCTCCGAGATCGAGGCTCAGGTGGGGGGCTCCAAGGCCATCATCGCTCTGAGCGGGGGGGTCGACTCCAGCGTCGCCGCAGCCCTGGCGAGCAGGGCCCTGGGAGAGCGGCTGGTGGCGGTCCACGTGGACCACGGCTTCATGCGCATGGACGAGTCCGACACCGTTGAGAGGACCTTCAGCGAGATGGGCGTCGACCTGGTCGTCGTCCGCGCCCAGGAGCGGTTCCTCGGGAAGCTGCGGGGGGTCGTCGACCCCGAGGAGAAGAGGAAGATCATCGGCGAGGAGTTCATCAGGGTCTTCGAGGCGGAGGCGAGGAGGTCGGGGGCGGAGTACCTCATCCAGGGCACCATCTACCCCGACCGCATCGAGTCGGGCCTCAGCCATCACTCCGACAGGATCAAGACCCATCACAACGTCGGCGGCCTCCCGCTGAACATGGAGTTCAAGGCGGTCATCGACCCCCTCCGGGACCTCTACAAGGACGAGGTGAGGGCCCTGGGGGAGCGCCTAGGGCTACCTGAGGCCATTGTGCGGCGCCAGCCCTTCCCGGGTCCGGGCCTGGCAATCCGGGTCATGGGGGAGGTCACGGAGAGGAAGCTGGACATCCTCAGGAGGGTGGACGCCATCGTCTGCGAGGAGGTGGAGTCGTCGCCCCTCAGGGAGACCGCCTGGCAGTACCTCGCCGTGCTGACGAACATCAAGAGCACCGGGGTGAAGGGGGACGAGAGGGCCTACGGGGAGACCGTCGCCGTGCGCATCGTGGAGAGCGTCGACGGGATGACCGTCAGCTTCTCCAAGGCCCCCTGGGAGGTCCTGGAGCGGATCTCCACCCGGATAACCAACGAGGTGCCCGAGGTGAACCGTGTGGTCTATGACATAACACATAAGCCCCCGGCCACCATAGAATGGGAGTAGTATGGGTTACAGGTACTCCGAGAAGGGGCCCACCGCGGACCTGATGGTGGAGGCTTGGGGGGATACGCTGGAGGAGGCCTTCGGCAGCGTCGCCAAGGCCATGTTCAACTCCATGACCCCCATCGAGAACATCATGGGGGGCGAGTCCCGCTCCTTCGAGGTCGAGGGGGACGATCTCGGGGCACTGCTCTTCAACTTCCTCGACGAGCTCCTCTACATCCACGAGGTGGAGCTGATGGTCTTCTCGGGATTCGAGCTGGCCATCGATCAGGACCAGAACAGACTTAACGCCGTGTGCAGGGGGGAGCACTTCGAACTGGGGCGTCACGAGCAGGGCATCGCCATAAAGGCCGTGACGTTCCACAAGATGCTCATCGAGAAGGTTGAGTCCGGATGGGAGATCCGGGTCGTCCTCGACACCTGAGTTTTTCTCGGGTCATTCCCCTATTTCGGGTACATATCATTGCTTCAATTTCCTTATTTTAACTGAAGACGTTCCCGTCTACGATCAAGGCGGGGATACCATGGGTGCAGATGCTAGATTTCGAGGTGGAGATCTTGGGCTAAGCGACGATCTCCTCGCTGGCATCTCTCCCCGTGATAGACCTGCTGAATCTCAGGGGAAGTTGAAGATTCTAATCGTAGATGATGATGTCAGCCTCTGCGACAGCCTCGCCGCTCTTCTGCGTGTCGTGGAGTACGACGTTGTCAACGTCTACTGTGCCGAGGACGCCCTCGAGGCTGCCTGGTCCGAGGAGTTCAACGCGGCGATATTGGACGTCAACCTCCCGGACATGGGGGGCCTGGAGATCCTTGAGAAGCTCAGGGAGAACCCCGAGATGGCGATAGTGATGCTCTCAGGTTCGGTCACGCTCGAGCAGGCGGTTGAGGCCCTCAATCGGGGGGCGGACGCCTTCGTCATCAAACCGGCGAAACCGGATGTTCTCCTGTCGAATCTGACGAAGGCCCTCCGCCTTAAGGGGCTTGAGAAGGAG
>CAYONH010000119.1:4572-6071 GCA_964405275.1 uncultured Candidatus Bathyarchaeia archaeon
GGTACCAGGAGATGTTGGAGGCCCTGTACTGCCTCTGGGAGGACCTCGGGGAGGTGACCACCATCGAGGAGATAGGGAGCCTGACCCTGAAGTTCGTCTACGCCATGCTCGAGATCGATGAGGGAGGCTTCAACATCATCGAGGGAACGGTCCTGAGGCAAGCCTGCGAGAGCATAAGCGGGATTGAACCCAAAGAGCAGTCCCTGAGGGGCAAGAGCGTTGCCGCCGAGGCCGCACGCACCGGCGAGAGCGTGATTCAATCGAGCTCTAAAGATGGTGAAGAATCGAAGCTAGCGGTCCCTGTCAAGGTTAGGGATAAGGTCGTGGCGGTCATCGAGGTCGGGAGGAGGGACGCCGATGCCTTCTCCGAGGATGACCGGAAGCTGGTTGAGATCATCGCCGAGTATGTGGGCTCAGTAATAGGCCGCTTGATAAGCTCCAAGTTCGGGCTGAAGCCCGACTACAACCTGAGAGACTATCTCTGATGCCTGAGCTTTTTAATCATCTATTCTTCTGGGGGCGTTCTCCGAGGGTAATCACATTTATTTAACCCATCGATGTTGACTAACGGGAGATTCTATGAAGGTCCTCCTTCTGCATGGCAGTGCACCAAGCGCAAACGGCAAGGAGCTCGCCGAGGCTGCGGAGAAACTTGGCCACGAGGTCACGGTGGGCAGCATCATCGACGTCTCCTCCGACGTCTCACAAGAGGGTTCCAGGTTCTGGCTCAAGAGCCGGGAGGTAACCGACACCGAGGTCTGCTTCCTCCGGAGCTTCGGCCCAGGCAGCTGCGAGCAGCTCACCCGGCGCATAAGCATGATGGAGCACATGGAGGTCGCGGGCATCAGGGTCGTCAACCCGACCTACGCCTTCAGGAGGGCCAGGGACAAGTACTCCACGCAGTACACCCTCCAAGCTGCTGGGTTGCCTGTTGCGGAGACCTTCACGACGGAGAGCATGAACAGGGCCTACGCGCGCTCCCAGGAGATGGGTGTATGCGTCTACAAGCCCATCCTCGGAAGCATGGGGAAGGGCTCCCTGAAGTTCGAAGACCACGACCTCGCCTACAACGCCTGGAAGATGCTGACCCGCCTCGGGCAGCCCCTGATAGTCCAGAAGTACATCGACAACCCGGGGAGGGACATCCGGGTCTTCGTCGTCGGGGGCACGGTCATTGGGACGGCTGTGAAGTACGGCGAGGAGGGCAAGTGGAAGACCAACGTCGCCCAGGGGGGGACCATGGTGGACGAGCCCGTCGCGGAGGAGATACAAGAGCTCGGCGTCCGGGCGACGGAGGTGATGGGCCTCGACTACTCCGGCGTCGACGTCATCGAGTCCCCGGATGGTCCGGTGGTGCTGGAGGTCAACGGGGCCCCCGGGTGGCAGGGCCTGAAGGGCGCGACAGGGATAAACGTGGCCGAGAAGATAGTGAGATATGTTACAGGGGGTTAGAGTGCGTTGGATGAGAGCCCGTCCAGGATACCCGTGAGGATAGTCCT
>CAYONH010000120.1:0-5855 GCA_964405275.1 uncultured Candidatus Bathyarchaeia archaeon
TTCAGGATTGAACCTTTCTCCGACATTCTTTCACCGATAACTGAACCGCAGCGGGAGTTATTATATTATTCACTATGGGAGCCCTCCCCCCTCTCGCTGGGCATCCACCCGTTTTTCCAAATCCCCAACTCTCATCGCCCATCGTAAAACCCTTATTCCCCCCGCTCGTGTATCTTCATTAATCTCTCGGTGATTCTATGGGGGACACATCTGATCCATACAAGAAATACGGGTTGAGGCGTGTCATCAACGCCTCGACCAGCATGACCCGCCTCGGGGGCTCCATGCCCAAGCCGGAGGTGTTCAGGGCCATGGAGGAGGCCTCGAGGGCTTTCATCAGGATACCTGAGCTTCAGGTCTGGGCTGGGAGGAGGATAGCCAAGGCGTTCAGCGTGGAGGCCGGGCTTCCCACGGCCGGGGGGTCCAACGGCATCACCCTGGCGGCTGCGGCTTGTATCATGAGGGGTACGGAGCTTGAGGGCTATGATCCCCTTGATCCCCAGACGTGGATATCCGTCGCGCAGAGGCTCCCTATGCACACGGAGGGGCTCAAGACGGAGTTCGTCATCCAGAGGAGCACCCGGAGCGAGTACGACCACGCTATCGAGTGCGCAGGGGGGACCCTCGTCATGGTGGGCTCGGAGAAGGGGGCGACGCCAGAAGAGCTGGGGGAGGCCTTCGACCCCGAGAGGACCGCCGCCTACCACTACACCGTCACTGCCTCAAAGGACAGGCTCCCCCTTGAGGACGTGGCCCGTATAGCCCACGAGAGAGGTGTCCCCGTCACCGTCGACGCCGCCCCCCACCTCACTCACAGGGGGGTTCCCAGAGCCCTCCTTGAGATGGGTGCCGATCTCGTCTCCTTCAGCGGTGGCAAGCACCTCGGCGGGCTCAACAACACGGGCATCCTCGTGGGCAGGAAGGACCTTGTGAAGCTCGCGCACCTCCAGTCTTACCCCTTCGACGGCATCGGCAGGGGGGCCAAGATGAGCAGGGAGGTGATCGTGGGGCTGATAAAGGCCGTCGAGCTGTTCGTGGGGAGGGATGAGGGGGCGTTCTACGGAGCCCTGGAGAAGAGGTCTTTCGAGCTCTCAAGGAGGCTGGGCGAGATTCCCGGTGTTATCTCTGGCGTCGTCTACGAGCCTTCGGCGATTGAGGGTGTCCTGGGTCCTTCCTACGCTTACATCGCTTTGGATGAGGGGGTCAGCGTCTCCCTCAGGGAGCTTCACAGTATGCTTCGGGAGGGGGAGCCCGCCATAGAGGCGCTCTACGAGCCCTTCTTCGTAACCCCGGAGGCAGCCGGGAAGATCACCATAAAGGCCGAGTACCTCCTCGAGGGAGACGACGAGATCATCATGGATCGCGTGGCAGAGCTCGTCGGAGAAAAATAGAATCAGTTATGACGGGGTTGGTGCGGAGGGTGGGATTCGGATCCAAAGAATCCTTCTGGAACCGCAGCCAGACGTTTCTGCCCTGACTGCGCATCTATCTCCGTTGTGGCCAATGATCAGATAATGGGATATAGGCATATTCGTTGGCTCTGACTTGGACGTTTTCTAGGAAGGACTCCGATGGAAGATCAAAAAAGTAAGTATGTTTCATTTGAAAGTAGTGTTCGCCGATGGAAGACGTATCGATCAAGGAGAGGGCACGGGACCTGGGCGTCCCCTTCGACGGGAGTCCGGGCCTTTCCAACGCTATAACAGACGTAGCGGGGGTGAACGTCGGGCACTCCACCATCATCGCTGGTGAGGGCAGGCTTGAGGTCGGGAAGGGCCCTGTGAGGACGGGAGTCACGGCGGTCCTGCCGCGCGGGAAGAGGTACGAGCCCGTTTTCGCAGGCTGGTCCTGCCTGAACGGGAATGGGGAGATGACCGGCACGACCTGGGTTGAGGAGTCCGGATTCCTGGAGGGCCCAGTCTTGATCACCAACACACACAGCGTCGGCGTCGTCCACGACGCGGTGACCGAGTGGATACTTAAGCAGAGGGCGCGTGACCCGGAAGTCGTGGAGACGTTTTGGTCTCTTCCCGTCGTCGCCGAGACCTACGATGGCAGACTGAATGATATCAACGGATTCCACGTGAAAAAATGCCACGCATTCGAGGCGCTAGAGGGAGCCGCCCCGGGCCCCGTGGAGGAAGGGAACGTAGGAGGAGGCACGGGGATGGTGTGCCACCAGTTCAAGGGCGGAATCGGGACAGCCTCCAGGCGGCTGGATGAAGAGGAGGGAGGGTACACCGTGGGGGTCCTGGTGCAGGCCAACTATGGCTCAAGGGAGCTTCTGACCATCGCGGGGGTACCCGTGGGACGCGAGATCCCGGATCTGATGCCCGTCATCAACGGTGGGGGAAGTGGTAACGGCGGCTCGATCATAGTCGTCGTGGCCACCGACACTCCTCTCCTGCCCCATCAGCTGAAGCGGCTGGCCAGGCGTGTGCCGCTGGGCATATCCAAGCTCGGCGGGATCGCCAGCAACGGCTCAGGGGATATCTTCATTGCGTTCTCGACGGCGAATCCAGGAGCCTACAGGAGGGGGGAGGTATCTGAGCTGAGGATGCTCCCCAACGACGGGATCTCCGGGCTGTTTCTGGCGACAGTCCGGGCGACTGAGGAGGCCATCGTCAACGCCTTGGTCGCGGCGGAGACTATGACTGGCATCAACGGCAACACAGTCTATGCCCTCCCCCACGATAGGTTGACCGATATCCTGAGGAAATACAATCGCTTAGTCGAATAGAGTTGTCATCGCACGTCAGAAACAATTAGTGCGGTTGGTGGGGTTTTTTTTACCCCTCATTTCTTCCCCGATGTCCCGTTCATGGGGTCATTTTAGCCTTCGTCCGCTGACCCGGTTGAAGATCTTGATCAGGTTCCCGCTTTTCAGCAGTCTGTGGAAGAGCTCCCCGCGCTCCGTCTTGCTGAAGAAGTAGTTCCTGCCCTCCCTGCGCTCCGCGAGCACCTTCTCGGGGATGAGGAAGTCGTCCACCCAGAGCCCGAACTGGGTGTCGTTGCCCAGGACCTTGATGAGGTCCCATTTCGTCGCTTCCCCCTTCTCCTCGACGCAGTCCAGTATCTCCAGGGCTATTACGTCGGGCGTTCTCCTCGGAGCCACTTCGGCTGCCCTACCCCTTCATCGTCATCTGCATGTCGCTGAGCTTCGAGTACTTCCTCTTCAACTGGAGGTACTTGTTGATGTTGAATACACCGAGGACGAAGTTGGACCCCGATGTCAACGCCAGCATGATCCAGAAGAGTGGGTCCTCCAGGCTGGCTGTGCGGAGGTTGTAGTACAGTACCACGAAGCCCAGTGCGATGACGAGGACGCCGCTTGCGCCGACGTAGTTGATCCCGCTGAGGAGGTCCCTGCTCAGGTTTCCCGCGTCGATCAGCAGCTCGTCGAAGATCTCGTTCCACCTCGCGA
Source organism: uncultured Candidatus Bathyarchaeia archaeon (assembly GCA_964405275.1). Taxonomy (GTDB): domain Archaea; phylum Thermoproteota; class Bathyarchaeia; order TCS64; family TCS64; genus BS750m-G28. The sequence continues at coordinate 3,425 of CAYONH010000120.1, forward strand.
GCCTCTCATCCACATCGTTCTTCACCATTTCCATCAGGACTCTCAGCGTCGGAACTCGTTAAAACATTTATTCTGAAAGTAGTTCCCCAGCTAGTTCCAGTTCAGGTAATTGCAGTTTACGCTGTTTAGACCTCTATTAATTCAACTTTGATTCCCGGATTCAACGTGCCGGTGAACTCAACTGGAAAGGCTCAGTCGGGTGTAAACGGTCAATGGGATGCGCGCGCACAAAGATGGAGCCGTCGGAAAGAGATAAAATACACTCCCTGAATTTCTATAGGAAGTGTCACTAGAAAAGATACACCTCGACATACTCCAGCTGTTAATGGATAACACACCCGAAGACTTCTCTGACGCAGGTGACATCTCACGTAAAATTCTGTTCCAATCGGTGAATTACAGGCCAAAGCAGATCGAGAAGGCATGCGAGGAACTCAAGTCAAGAGGATTTGTACGGTTACATGCCGGATTCTACAAAAACGACTGGACGTCCATCTCCATCACAGACGAGGGAATAGACTTCATCGAACCAGAGGATGAATGGTAGTAAGTCCGTTGTTCCACCTGGAATAATACAGGTAAAACCGTTTCCACATACAATGGGCCATTGAATCAATCGGAGAAACTGAAGCCAATTCCAAGGATTCTACTAATTTAACTTTTTACATGTGTGTACCAAAAAAAGGTTTGAGCTATTTCACTGGGGCCTGTATCTCGGTGAGTATGTCTTCCGGCTCCACCGTGTTTGGGTCATTGAGATAGATGTCCATCATGGGGCCGGTCATCTCTAGCCCGTTCTTCATTATGTACTCGTAGAGGGTCTTATACGACATACCGATGGTCTCGTAGCTGCCTTTGTGGACCAGGCTGACCACCTTCCGTTTCGGTAGGTTCTTGACCTCTATGTCTGGGTCGTTCAGCGTCACCTTGCCGGTGATGGGTATGGCTATCTCCAGGTCGCCCTCTTCCTCAGTGTATTCTTGGTCATGGTAGATCGTTATGGGTGGGCCCACGATCTTGACGTGGTTTGATTGGTTTTCGGGCATATGGATGACGCCCATGAGCTCTCCGATCACCCTTCCCCAGTTCTCCTTTGTGATGCCCTTCTCCCGCTTGCTAATGATCCGGGTCTGGGGCTCCTCCTTGATGGATGGTTCCGACATCGTCTCCTTCATCAACTCCATGTATTTAGTGCTGTCGAGCAACGACGCGACACGTTGAAGCCTCCTCAGCTCCATCTCGGTCTCCCTCAGCTTCGATTCCACGAGGCTGTCCTTCGTTTCGATATCTCCGCGGTTCTCTGCCTCAAGGTACATGGAGATCTCGTCCACGCCGAACCCTAACGTGGACAGGTACTTGATCTTAATGCCTTGCTGGATCTGATCCCCCGTGTAGTATCTGTATCCCGTAAACGGATCCTTGGCCTCAGGGATGAGTAGCCCCTTCGTGTCGTAGTAGCGGAGTGCCTTCTGGGTGAGACGGGTTATCGTGCTGAATCTGCCGATGGGTATCTGGTCGACCGTCATCGCTCATCCTCACAGATGTGGGAGTCTTTTTAATGGTATGTTGTCTGCCCCACGGGAATGTTTGATGGTGGATTGTTCCAATCGGATATAGGCCATTGGTGCGGAGGGTGGGATTCGAGCTCTGCCCCCCATTAATGTGTAAATGTGTTTGTTCAGGGTGACCACTGCAGCATTTCCACTTCAGATGGGATGATCTGAGAGTTGAAGCCTCCCAGGTGCCCGTATTCTCCCCCGTGCTCATACCTGCCTTGGACTCTGACCTTCCCGAAGCGCTCCTCGGGCCCCATCATCTCCTGTAGGTAGAGTGCCTCGAAGACTTCTTCGGGGATTCCACCTTCGACCCAGATCATATCGCCTTTTGGCACTAGGTGTCCCTCGGCGAGCCCTGAATGCTCCAGCTCCTCGCACAGCACGATCGTCTCCCAGCCTTGGAAGTAGAATCCCTCGATGACGATGATCTTGCCCCGGTATCGGTCCGGGCTGGCTGACAGCTGATCGAAGGTGACCCCCTGGGATCTGCCCATGTCAAGCGCGAGGTATCCCAGGACCAGCCCGGTCATTGTTATGAGGAGCATGCCGGATAGGGCGTATTTTCTGTCCATCTTTTTCTTCATGTACGGGAGGAGGCGTGTTTTAAGTAAGTTTTGTCGAGCTCCTTTGATCACTCCACTAAAATGAGTTATTTTACGATATTTTTTAGATCTGGGGGTTTTAATCCTATTTCACGCGCTTGGGGACCGGTCATACCCAGAGAACTGGGGCGGAGGGTGGGATTTGAACCCACGAACTCTTAAGAGGTAAGGGCCTCAACCTTTCGCCTTTTACCTAACTTGGCGACATGAAGTGTGCTCCCGCATTCTATTCTAGGAGCCCGCTGACACACGCCACGTACTTGCCGGACTCCG
>CAYONH010000121.1:0-4474 GCA_964405275.1 uncultured Candidatus Bathyarchaeia archaeon
GCGGCCGTGGCTCAGTCTGGATAGAGCGTGGGTCTTCGGATAGATTTCTAGGAGAAAACCCATGGTCGCGGGTTCGAATCCTGCCGGCCGCGCCATCAAACCGGGCAACCGTAATATGCTCCCCGGTGTAATTCGTGGATGTACGGTGATCATATGGAGAAGAAGATAGTCTACTTCGAGAAGACGGGCCCCGAGAACACGGACATGCTACTCAGGATAGCTAACGAGAGAGCCAAGGAGCTCGGAATAACCGATGTAGTCGTAGCCACAACACATGGCACGACAGCCCTGAAAGCCCTAGAATCCTTCGAGTCGCCAGATCTCAACCTCGTTGCGGTGACGATCTCGGAGGGATACAAGGAAAAGGGATGGTGCATCTCAGAGTCAGAGAGGGCAGCCCTCGAGGGGAAGGGGATCAAGGTACTGACAGCTACCCACGCCCTGGGAGACAGCGTGGCATCAGCCTTCGCCGAGAAGTACGGAGGAAAGCCCTTGGAGGAGGTTGTAAGGGACGCCTTCTACAGGTTCGGGCAGGGGATGAAGGTCTGCGTTGAGGTGGTGCTGATGGCCGCCGACGCGGGCATGATCGCCATGGACGGTGAGGTCATGGCAATAGGGGGAACCGGATCAGGTGCGGATACCTGCATCGTCGTGAAGCCTGCTTACCCTCGGACGTTCTTCGACCTGGAGGTAAGGGAGATCGTGGCTAAACCACGGACAAAAGCACCTTAAAACTTTTCAAGCTAATATTTTTTCAGCCGTCTCCTGACTATCGCGGGGGTGGCTATGGAGGCAAACAAAATAGTGCCAAGGACTATGGGGATGCATAGGTCTGAGTAGATCTCGGGTCTCATGAAGTACACCCTCTCCGGATCCATCACAGCGGGCAGCTGAGACAGCACTAAAGTAGTGGTCCCTAAGCTGAAAACCATCTTGGAGAGTACTCCCTCTTCCCTAGTTATACCCATAGCCCTGCCGACCCCGGATGCAACGACATATCTCACGATGAAGAGGAGCAATATAACGCCCAGGCTGATCATTAGGTACTCCTTGGTCAACGTAGCGATGAGGCCGATGTAGACGAAGTAGTATGCCTTCAAGACGAATGATATCTCCTCATTGAACTCGACGATCTTGCCATTATCTGGCTTTAACCTCCTGTCCCATCCCAACCACCTTGTGACCTGCTGGTAGTTGGTCAGAACCATTCCGAAGAAGAAGGTTGCGATGGGACCCCCTCCCTCCTCCGCTATCGTTTCTGCAAGCAGATACGTGGGAAACACCGCAGCGACAGTTATGATGTAATTATAAGGTTTGCCTCTTAGCCTGTCCAACACTTCAGACCAGGCAAGGCCTATGACCAGCCCTATGAGCGCGCCTATTACGAGAGTGTAGACGATATCTCGGAATGTATCCCTTATCGGCGCTGCCGGGGTCATGAGAAGCTTGATGACGCTTATTCCCCAGACAACTCTAACTGGGTCACACATGTTTGACTCCAAGTTCAACAGCCTTAAGGTGCTCTCGAGATCAGGGAGATTCTCCCTGAAGCTCTCAAGGCTCCTAGTGACCGCCATGGTGCTCACGCCGGCGACCATGGTCCCAAGGAGCAGACCATCAAGCAGAGAAAAATACTCAGGTAGAAACCGGTTGACCGCCAAACCCACTAGAGATGTCATTGTTATGAAGGTGACTATCGTGAGGACGGCCGCCTTCATGAACGTCCCCCTCCAATATCTGAAGTTCAGGCTGAGGCCGGAGTCGAATATGATTATACATATGGACACTATTCCCATCAACGGAGCGATGGACACGAAGACGTCCCTATCGAAGATCCCCAAGACCGGCCCCACGAGGAAGCCGAAGCCTACAAGGAAGAGTACGTCTGGCACCTTCGTCTTCGAGTAGATGAGGCCACTCACGTAGCACAGGAAGAGGGTGGCTGAGAATAGGAGAAAGAAGCTCTCAACTGCTACCGTGATATCTCTCCCCTTTGAAGTAGCAGGATTGGTGTAGATGCACTCCTTTTATGTACAGAGAAGAGCAAGAGCCTGAGGATGCTTTGGGCCACTATCTATCATCCGAATAAGTCAAAGTCTAATAGAAAACTATTATCACTTCAAAATAAGGGGCTTGAGTTATTGCCGGATCTGACTTCGTGCAACGATAGGGCTGATCAATGCTGCAAAAAGGACTGTGCCCAGGACTATGGGGAAGCAGAGGTCCGGGTAGATGCCCGGGTTCAGTATGAACTCCCTCGCCGGGTCGTAGATCTGGGGGATCTGGGACATAACCAGCGTCGAGGTCCCAAGGGTGAAGACGAGCCTTGAGATCACCCTCTCCTCCCGTGTGAACCCCATCAGACTGCCTGTCAAGGAGGCGACGATGTACCTGATTACGAGGAGGAGGGCCACCACGGCGAACCCGACCATGAGGTACTGGAAGGAGATGCTGACGATGAGGCCGACGTAGACGAAGTAGTAGGACTTGAGTAGGAACGCGATCTCCTCGTTGAACTCCATGATCTTCCCGTAGTCGGGCCTCAGGTTCCTGTTCATCCCAAGCCACTTCGCGACGTTGTTGTAGTTGGCGAGGACGAGGCCGAAGATGAAAGAGGCCATGGTTCCCCCGCCATCCCCGGCCATCTCCCCGACGATGTATGTCGGGAAGAGCACCGCCATGGTCATCATGTAGTTGAGGGGTCGCCCCCTGAGCCTGTCAAGCACCTCGGACCAGAGGAGGCTGAAGACGAGGCCCACGAGTATCCCGACGACGAAGGTGAAGACGATGTCCTTGGCACTGCTCTGGAGGGAGAACCCCGGGGGCATCAGCATCCGGATGAGGGTGATGGCCGCGACGACCCTGATGGGGTCGCAGAGGGTGGACTCCAGGGTGAGGATGGCCCTGGTGCTCTCCAGGTTGGGGATGAGCTTCTGGAGGCCGTCAAGGAGGCTGGTGACCGCCATGGTGCTTATGCCCGCCACCATGGTCCCGAGGAGCATGCCCTCCAGCAGACCGAAGGCCTCTGGCATTGCGAAGTGCACGGCGAAGCCCACGCCTAGCATAACTGTGAAGAAGGTCAGTATGGTCAGTGCGAACGACTTGAAGAGGGCCTTCCTGAAGGTCTTCACGTCGAGGCTGATCCCCGACTCGAAGGTGATGATGCAGATGGCTACCACGCTCATTAGGGGGGAGATGGCGACGAATGTGTCCTTCTGGAATATGCCCAGCACCGGCCCCAGCAGGACCCCGAATCCCAGGAGGATCAGGATGTCGGGTATCCTCGTCTTCGTGTAGATGAGGCCGCTGATGTAGCACAGGAAGAGGGTGGCTGATATAAGCAGCAGGAACTCCTCGGCGCCGATCAACTCAGATTCTCCGTTATTACTATATTCCTTGAACTACGTTCGACGGCTTCCTCGAAATAGTAAGAGACCAGTACCTCCGCCCCATATTTATTCATTTACGGGTGAGACTCAACGCGGGTTGGCAATGCAAACTAGAGCTGTTTCCCCTTTCTACCCAACGTTATGAAGTACAGGGCGAACGCTCCCACTGCGGCTGCTCCCAGGACGTAATAGGTGATCTTCATCCAGTCTGTGCCCGCCTCCACGTCGAGGGTCACCTCGACCACGGTGACGTACACGTCGCTCTCGATGTACCTCTCCCTGGACGCTTGGCTGTCGCCTATGTATGCCTGCTCCGAGACGTCCAGCGCCCTCACTATGTAGCTATCGTACTCGGGGGCCGCGTCGAGGATGTCCATGGGGTCCTGGCCTGATGCTAGGGTCAGGTCTACGGGTATCCAGCCCCATGGGGGGATGTAGACCATAGTCCAGGCGTGCCAGCCCATCCCGTCGGTGTGGATCATGAGGTGTCCGTCCCAGGAGGGGTTGTCGCTACCGATCCTGTCGTTGAAGACCACGCCGACCTGGAGGAAGGCTGGGATGCCCAGGCTGCGGAGCATGGAGATGAGGAGGATGCTCTGGTCGTCGCAGTCCCCCTGCCCGCTCTCCAACGTATCGTTGGGGTAGTTGGGGAACTCGAAGTTGCAGTATGTGAGGCTGTCGTACGTCCAGTCTACCAGGTTTGTGAGCATCCCCAGGGCGGTCGTCTCATCCGAGGTGAGCTCCTGGGCCAGCTCCTCTATCTCATCGTTCCAGAAGAAGCTCTCAGACTGGACGCAGTACTCCTCGACGAACTGTGAGGGAATCTCCGATGGTCCTTCTGCCTCCGTGAGCTTGATGGAGGGCCTGTCTCTGCTTGAGGAGGTGATGTCGTACTCGATGGAGAAGGTGATCGTGGTCCCCCCTTGGAGCACCGCTGGGATGTCTGGGAGCGCCAGGTCGTTGCCGTCCTCGTCGGTGTACTCCCTGACTATGCTGCGGCTGGAGTTCCTGAGTGTCACTTTCTGCCACTCGTCATCTGGAAAGACTACGATCGCAATGTCCTCGTCCCTCAGCGTGAAGGGCTC
>CAYONH010000121.1:4574-5845 GCA_964405275.1 uncultured Candidatus Bathyarchaeia archaeon
AGGCTCAGGAAGTTCCTGACCGAGCGCTCGATGTCCCTGGACTGGGTGATGTACCTCCCCACGATGAGGACGTCCGCCCCAGCGTCGAGGGCTATCTGGGCCGTGTTGGGCCTGATGCCCCCGGCGACTGAGACGAGGACCCTCCTCTCCGGGAACGCCTCCTTTATCTTGTTTATATCCCCCCAGCTGATCTCCACGCCGCTCTTCTCGACGTCTATGGCGCGGTGGAGGATGACCCCGTCCGGAGGCCTCTGGAGCACCTTGAGCTTCGCCACTGGGTCCTCGACCTGCATCATGTCCACGAAGCTGTAGATCCCCATCCTCCTGCACTCGTAGATGAAGTCGTCGATTGTGGCCGACGAGGCGGCACCGGCGCAGCAGACGGCGTCGGCGGTCTGCTCGAAGGCCATGTCGACCTCTACCTTGCCGACGTCCATGGTCTTGAGGTCGGCGATGATGAAGCTGTCCTTCCGGGCCTCCCTGATCCTCTTGATGACCTCCACGCCGTAGCGCTTCAGGAGGGGGGTCCCGGCCTCGAGGAGGACGTTATCGTTCTTCGGGACGCTCTTGACGACCCCCAGGATGCTGTCGATGTTGGGGTTGTCCAGGGCGATCTGGAGGTAGGGTGGCCTCCACAGCCTCGGGGGCCTGAATCCCATGAGGGGGTGGCGGGCCCTGTCCTTGTCGTACATTATCTTGTCAAGGGACGGGTAGGACTCCAGCGCCCGGCTGATGGAGAGCTTGGTGGCACTGTAGTTGTACTGGTAGATCCTGCGCTCGTCCTCGGCCTTGGGGTGGATGAAGACGCTGACGACGACGACCCAGTCGTCCACGACCTCTCTGGGGATGATGCCGTCCTCAACGGCGTCGGCGACGGCCTTGGCGACGGCGGACTGGGCGGGGCCGAAGATCTTCCCTGCGTCCTCCATGTTCTTGATGGTGACCTTGGGGACGATGACGGTGTGGGGCTTTGGGGGAAGGTTGGGCCTGATGACCGCCAGTAGCGGTGTGTGCCCCATGGAGAGCTGGCTGAGCGACTGGGCGAACGCGGTGCCCACGGGCCCCGACTTGTCGCCTATCATGAGGTCTATGTGGGCGATCTCGTTTCCCTCGCCGACGAGGGCCTCCCCGATGAGGAATGTGCCCCCGGGTGAGGAGGCCGAGACGTTGAACCTGTTGATGGCCCCTCGGAGGGCCTCGCTTATCGAGGTGTACCTTCCCTGCTCCACGAGCCCCTCCAGGAACTTGTACTGCTCCTGTGTGATCCTTCC
>CAYONH010000122.1:0-5812 GCA_964405275.1 uncultured Candidatus Bathyarchaeia archaeon
ACATCGTCTCCAACGCCTCTTGCACCACTAACTGCGTCGCCCCTGTCATGAAGGTCCTCAACGACGAGTTCGGAGTTGAGTCCGGGTTCATGACGACGGTCCACGCCTACACTAATGACCAGCAGATCCTTGACAAGGCCCACAAGGACATGAGGCGGGCCAGAGCGGCTGCCATGAGCATCATCCCAACGACCTCGGGAGCCACGACCGCCACCGGGGAGGTGATCCCCGAGCTGAAGGGAAGGCTCAACGGCATGGCGATGAGGGTGCCCGTGCCAACGGCGTCCGTTGTGGACTTCGTAGGGGTCCTGGGGGAGAAGACGACGGCCGAGGCCGTAAACGCAGCCTTCAAGGAGGCCTCCGCAAAGGGGCTGAAGGGGATCCTCGACTATACGGAGGAGCCCCTGGTCTCATGCGACTACATCCATAACCCTTACTCGGCTGTGGTGGACGGCCTGTCTACCATGGCCTCGGGGACACTCGTGAAGGTTCTAGCCTGGTACGATAACGAGTGGGGCTACAGCTGTAGGCTCGCTGAGATGGCGGAGAAGATGGGGCGGATGGCTGGCTTCTAAGTCTACCTAGTAATCGTCAGCTTCCTCATCTTCTCGAGGTTCTCCGGTTTCTTCTCGAAGTATTTCGCTACGGGCTCCAGGAGCTTGATGACGGCGTCTGATACACCGTTCTTCAGGTCCAGCGGATGGAGTTCTCCCTTCTCGTACGTCTCCGCAAGCTCCTTGAAGCTGTGGAACGTCACGTCTCCGCCGTACTTGCTCTGTCTCTCAACGTCGAGCTGCCCCAGATAGGGGAACACCAGCATCCTAGCGTGATCCATGACCGGGTTGCCCACCACAGTCTTCTCCGGGCAGTAGGCCTCGTGGTACTTCTCCTTCACTTCTTTGGGGGAGTCGTTTATCCAGAGGGCTCCCTTGCCGACGCTCTTGCTCATCTTGTGCTTGATGCTCTTATCGATGGCTTCGTCCTCGTCGAAGCTGCCGTCGACGGTGGTGAGCTGGAGGCCCGGAAGGAGGGGGTTGTGGAGGCAGACGGGGGGCTTCAGCCCCAGCTTCGGGGCGGCCTCCCTTGCGAGCATGTGGACCTTCCTTTGGTCCATTCCGGCGCAGGCGACGTCTAGTCTCATCTCGAAGATGTCACTGGTCTGCATCGCCGGATAGAGGGCCCATGCGGTCTCGACGTCGACGGAGTCGACGCTTCTCCCCATGATGGGCATCGCCCTGAGGGTCCTCCTGAGGCTCGTGGACTTCATGACCCGAACGACCTTCTCCCAGTAGTCCTTGGTGTCGACGATGTCCGATGCCCAGAGGTACTCTACCTTTCCCTCGGGGAGGCCCAGGGCTGTAAAGCAGTCCTTGAAATACTCGGCCGCGACGGCTAGGTTCTCCAGGACGCCCCCCATCTTGTTGTTAATCCAGCCGTGCCACTCGGCGAGGTAGATTATGAAGTGAAAGCCTGCATCGGCGTAGTCGCGCATCTTCTGGCCCACGATGAGCCCCGTACCTGCGTGCATCAGGCCGCTGGGCTCGAAGCCGACGTAGCCCCTGGGGTGGTCCTTAGTCTCCAGTAGCTCTCGGAGCTCGTCGACGACGATGATCTCCTGTAGGTTTCTTGTGACAAGATCTAGACGGGTCTCTGTGTCCATAGATATCCCTTGGGAACGGGTATTGGAGGGGGGAGCGTCGATTTAAGGTTTGAGGGCAGGTGCAGCTACCCTCAAGCAGGTTTCACGGCCTTCACAGAGAACATCAGGGGCAGCTGGTAGTCCTTCCTCTTGAACCTTCGGTAACCGTCATCTCCCGTCTCCATGTTTGAGTAGATCTCGTCGACGCTGTATGGGTACTCCCTGAACTCCTTCAGGGTTAGGCCAACCCCGATGAGGGAGTTGATGATGCTGCTCATGGGGTGGGCCCACTCGTAGGTTCCTCTATTCTCGATGAAGGCGTCCCTGTCTGCATAGCTTCCCTGGACTTCGTAGTAAGACGGCTCATGGTTGTGCCAGTAGCCGTACCTCACGACCAGGTCCTCGCCCTCCTCCTCGAAGACCCACATGAAGGGGTGGAACTCCGCCATGTAGAATGTGCCCCCGGGCTTCAGGTAGTGGGAGACGATCTCAGCCCATCTCTCGATGTCGTGGAGCCAGTTGATGACGCCATAGCTGGTGTAGACGATGTCGAAGCCTCCGTCGAGGTGCTCGGGCAGGTCGTAGATGTTGGCGTTGATGAACTGGGCGGGGATCCTTAACTGCTCAGAGAGGTGCCTAGCCAGCTGTATAGCGTTCTCGGAGAAGTCGACGCCTGTGACCTCGGCTCCCTGCCTCGCCCAGCTAAGGGTGTCGAGGCCGAAGTGGCACTGGAGGTGGAGGAGGCTCTTCCCGGAGACGTCTCCGAGGGCCTCCAGCTCAATGTCGTGGAGGGAACTCTCTCCCTTGAGGAATCCCTCCAAGTTGTACGCCCTAGACCGGGAATGGATGTCCACGAGCTCGTTCCAGTATTTTAGGTTGGTCTTGTAGAAATTCTCCATGGGAATTGAGATGAGGACGATGATACTAAAGGAATTTCCTGTAAAAAGTGAAAAAGGGATATGGTTACCAGCGACGAGGGCTCTTGAAGAGGGACTCGCATCCGTCCTCGGTGACGTAGACGTTCTCCTCGAAGCGGACACCGCCCAGGCCGGGGATGTAGATGCCGGGCTCCACTGTGTGGACGTAGCCGACCCTCTCGACGTCATTCGACCTCTTGGAGAGGCTGGGCTTCACGAAGCCGCTGACGGGGTGGCCGAGGCTGTGGGGATAGTCCTCGTAGCCATGGTCGATGAGCACTCGCCTGCTCAGGGCGTCGAGCTCCTTGCAGCTCTCGCCGGGCTTGATGGCGTCGAGCACGGCCTGCACCGACTTATCCATGGCCTCCAGCATGCGCTGCTTCTTAGGGTCGCTTCCCACGAGGAAGGTCCTGGAGATGTCCGCCATGTATCCGTGCTTCACGGGACCCAAGTCTATGAGAACCAGATCCCCGTCCACCACGACCCTGTCGCTGGGGGCTCCGTGGACGTGGGCTGAATCCGGTCCGCTGTTGACGATGCAGAAGCTGATGCCCTCGGCCCCCGCCTTCCTCATGGCGTAGACCGCCTCGGCCGCGAGCTCGCACTCGTTTATCCCGGGTTTCAGGTTGTCGTGGACGGCCTGAGCGCCTATGTCAGCCAGCTCCGAGGCTTTCCTCTGGTACTTGAGTTCCTCGGGGTAGGGTCCGAAGAGGACCTCGGGGAGGATGGTGGGCTGGATGTCGACCACCTCGGCATTGAAGCCCTCGTTGTAGAGCTGATACCTGCTGTATGTGAGGCCGGCGGGGTTGCATCCTATCTTCTTGCCCGTCCCTAGGCAGTTGTTGACGAAGTCGATCACCGCCTGGTCGGGGGATGCGCTACCTCGATCATGGACAGCGACTGTGGAGTCGTCGGCGTCCCTGGCGTCCATGGGTGAGCAGATGAGTGTGGGCTCAGCCCCCATTGGTACGACTAGGGCGCTGCCCACGGAGGTGTTGACGAGGCGTTTGAACATGTTACCTCCGCTCCTACCAGCCTTCAGGAGGCAGACGACGTCGATGCCGTGGGTGCCCATGTGCTCCCTCAGCTGGGCGATCCTCCGGTTACAGAAATCCTCTAGTGTTGACATTTCAGACCCATGTTGACCTGAAAATATATAATGCCTTACGATAGACCGGATCACCCCATCATCACCTTTGACAAGAGGATTTGTCAAAACTGATGGTTCAAAAACGGTTATCTATCACGTGGAGACTTGGAAACCGGGTGAAATGAGCGAGAACGGCGGTCTTGGCGATGAGATCGAGGATGTAATCATGCAGGCCTTGACTCATCGCGAGAGGCGTAACATACTGAAGATCATCGACCATTCCGATGGTGGTGTGATCTACAGTGGGATCCTCGGGGAGACGGGGCTCTCAACAGGGAGGCTCAACTACCACCTTAAGGAGCTTGAGGGCTTCATCGAGAAGGATGAGGAAAGGAGGTACCTCCTCACAGCCCTGGGGAAGAAGGCCGTCAGGCTCATGCGGGGGATCAGGGACGACTTGGATGAGAGCTACGAGGGATACGTCTCGGTTGCAAGAGCCAGTAGAAGGACCTTCATCAATCGAAATCTGGACCGAGCGTTCTACGTGATAGCCACTCTCCTGTTGATCGGCCCCCTCTTCACAATCTGGCTCTACACGAATAACCCTCAAACTTGGTGGATTGGCGGTCTCACGTGGACGTTCTACCTCATCCTTGTCTACCTTATGGACAGGGTACGCAAAGGGTCCCCAAAGTATCTCCTTGGGTTCATCAACTGGCTGGAGTGGAGGCTTTACGGGAATGGAACAAATGGAAAGGGAAAGGTCAGTTTCCCAGGCTCCAGGCTCGTTATCGGTCTACTCGTAGGATTGACCATCGGGACCATATTTGACAAGACGGGAGCCGGTCTGCTCCTCGGCCTTTTCATCGGAGCAGCGATGGAGATCTGAGCTCAAAGATGAAGGCCACAATATTCACACAGGACATCATGATTATACAATGTTGGAGGGAGTACCTTGGCTGAGATGGGGGGAGCAAAGTCCAATAGAAGGCTAATCATCGTCGCAGTCGTAATCATTGCTTCCTCGATTGGACTGTATCTATGGTACAACTGGAGTAGTCCTGTCGAGTATGAGAGGTACAACAGGTTTGGGTTATCCTTCAACTATCCAGAGGGGATGGAGTTTTCAGAGACTGGCCTTGGTAACGAGGGCCTCGCTTCAGTGAATTCGGGCGTTGTTCAAGGGATGTTGATGGGGGGAAGCCCAGAGTTGATTGGCGCTATCTGGCTCCACAACGAGTCTAAGCCGGTGCTCGAAGTCTTTCTTGATACGGCATTCACGCAGCTGGGTGAGGGAACCGAGGTCGAGGAGAGGAATGAGCTAGTAGCTTCAACAAAGGATGGCTACGATCTGCTGACACAGTCGTTCACAATTTACATCGGAGACGACAAGACGATCGGCATGGTGGGGATCTGGTACGACTCCAACGCTCAAAGAACCTACATGGTTTTCCACATCAGGGCTTCGACGTTACCGGAAAAGAGAATGGAGAAGGATTTCAACAAGCTTATGGGATCTTTCGAAAGCTCCTACGAGGCTCCGGTGAAGATAACTCTGGAATCCTACTGGCCGACAGATGAATGGCGGACAGCAGATCCAGAGGAGGTAGGCATCTACTCGGGGCCTCTAGACGACATGCTCGAGGAGATCAGTAACAGAGGTATCGGCGTAGATAGCGTCACCGTGGTAAGGGACGGATACGTCGTGCTCGACGAGTATTTCTCGCCCTACGAAGGAGAGCCGCATATAATTTACTCATGCACTAAGAGTGTGGTCTCGACCCTCATCGGCATCGCCATCGAGGAGGGATACATTGAAAGCCTCGACGTGAGGATGCTTGACCTATTCCCGGACAGGACAGCGGGCAGCATGAGCGCCTGGAAGGAGGAGATAACCCTCAGGGACCTCCTCACCATGACGGCGGGCTTCGATGCCCGTGACTCATACCTCTACGATTGGGAGGGGCTGTACACCATGCATGACAGCCCGGACGCCCTCCAGTACGTCCTGGACCTCCCCGTTATCGAGGAGCCGGGAACCCGGTTCGAGTACACCAACGGCGTCTCCCACCTCCTGTCGTGCATCATCACCGAGAAGACGGGTATGAGCGCATTGGAGTATGGCATGGAACGCCTGTTCGAGCCCCTGGGCATCCAAGACGTGGA
>CAYONH010000123.1:0-5743 GCA_964405275.1 uncultured Candidatus Bathyarchaeia archaeon
CCAAGGGATTGGAGAGGTATCCTGAGGAGCCCAAGCTCTACAGGCACAGGGGGCATCGCTACATCAGCCTGAGGCGCTTCGATCTCGCGGTCGATGACTTCGAGAAGGCTGCGGCTCTCATCGAGGGTAAACCGGACGAGGTGGAGCCCGATGGGATGCCTAACGAGAGGAACACCCCCGTGAGCAGCCTCCACTTCAACATCTGGTACCACCTGGGGCTTGCCTACTACGTCTCGGGGAGGTTCGAGGACGCCTTGAGGGCATACAGAGCCTGTATGGAGGTCTCGAAGATACCCGACAAGATCGTGGCTACGTCCCATTGGCTCTACATGACCTTGCGCCTCTTGGGGAAGGGGAATGAGGCAGCCGAGGCGCTTGAGCCTATACATGAGGAGATGGACGTCATCGAGAACCAGAACTACCACGACTGCCTCCTTATGTACAAGGGCCACACAGACGTAGAAGCCCTCCTTGAGAAGGCAAGAGAACAGGGCGCTCTGGGACTAGTCACTATCGGCTACGGTGTAGCCAACTGGTATAACTACAATGGAGAGCTAGAGAAGGCCAAAGAGACCCTTAGAGAGATATTGGATACGGGTAGCTGGGCCGGGTTCGGCTACATAGCGGCTGAGGCGGACCTGAAGCGTCTAGGTTAGAAAATTCCCCTTTTTCTCACATTGCACCCTTCGATAGTTAATCTAGTTTCTATCTTTCCGACATTCGTGAGAAATCTTGAGGATTCTTTTAAAGTAATAGACATAGTCTTTCATGGTTGATATGGGGCGATTCTCGGAGGCCGCTGATGAAATTCTTAAGGGTATATCCGATGCTATGAGCCAAGTCGATTCTTCTCAACTCGAAGGCTTCATTGAGACCCTCGTGAAAGCCAGGAGGGAGGGGCGAACAATTCTTGTTGTAGGTGCGGGTAGGAGCGGCCTCGTTGGGAAGGCCTTCGCAATGCGCCTCATGCACCTGGGCTACAGCACCTACGTCATGGGGGAGACCATCAATCCCTCGATGACAAAGGGAGACCTCGCGCTCGTCATTTCGGGCTCAGGGAGCACCACGCTGCCTGTGACGGTCGCGGAGATGGCCAAGAGCATAGGTGTTAAAGTGCTCGTAGTGACATCGAACCCCGATTCCCCCCTCGGGAGGGCGGCTGACCTAACCGTGGTTGTGCCGGGGAGAAGCAAGGTCGCTCGTGAGGACGAATATCACTCACGGCAGCTGCTGGGTGAGCACGAGTCCCTCGCACCCATGGGAACAATTTTTGAGAATTCCTGCATGGTCTTCTTGGACAGCCTGATCGCAGAACTAATGGACCGACTGGAGGAGTCCGAGGCCGATATGCGTCGGAGGCATGCGGCAATAGAGTAACCCGAGAGTTGCCCTCATGCCATCATTCTTCGGGATGGATTTCATCTGAGACTCTATAGGGTATATATAACTTCGTGGAAAGCCTATCTAGATCGCCTTGAGGAGCAGGTTCGGAACTTCCGTCTTAATCATGGCATTCGGACTAGGCCTGGTCGTGTTCTACTTTGGCCTCTCAATACAGGAGAGACCTCCCGCCTGGCTCTTCGCATATAGGGTAGACTATCATGAGACCATTAACAGATTAGGTATCGTTGAGATCAGTGAGG
The DNA here is from genome assembly GCA_964405275.1 of uncultured Candidatus Bathyarchaeia archaeon. Taxonomy (GTDB): domain Archaea; phylum Thermoproteota; class Bathyarchaeia; order TCS64; family TCS64; genus BS750m-G28. The sequence goes on from CAYONH010000123.1 coordinate 1,644, forward strand.
GGGACCTCAAGGCCTTCCCGAACTTCAAGCAGGCCATCGAGGAGTCCAACCCCCTCCACCCCGTCTCCGTTCGCAATAGCAGGGGTAGACGAATCTTCGAGTTCCTTGGAGGAGAGGAGACAGATCTCCCCAGGGCTAGATCCATCGACCAAGTCTACTGCTACAGCATAGAGGTCAGCGGGAGCTACTATAATATCTGTATCGTCTTCCTGGAAGACGTGAGCCAAGCGTCAATATACGGGGCATATTGGGTTGCTGGCTGGACCCATTAATTCTCTCAATACGTTATCACTTGACGAATCACGTTCCAAGTTAGAGGTGGGTATCCTAGGTCAGGAGATGCGCATCAGAATTAAGTACCACCTCGTGTAAGTTTGGAAAGGTTGAGATGGAGCCAACGCCTAGCAAGGAAGAGATATTCGTCCGACTCTTCGAGGAAGCCAAAAAGAGATGGGGCAATGAGGTGGCTCAGAAACTGAAATCAGATATCGAGCGCGCTAGCGAAGCAATCTGGCAGGTCGAGAAATTCAAGCTGGAGTCAGAGAATGAGCCATCAAGACCGCCTGGAAGGGTCTGAGGCATGAATAACCACAGGCTGAGTATAGCTAAGGCATCGGAGGGCATAAGGCAGAGAGAAATAACCCCCTCGGAGCTCCTGGAGAGTCACTTGAAGAGAATAGAGAGAAATGAGCATGACATTCGAGCCTGGGTGACTGTCGACAAGGATGGGGCTAGAGACGCAGCGGCGAGACTGACTGAGGAGTCGGAGCAGGGACAGTTCAGGGGGCCACTCCACGGGATGCCTGTAGGGGTCAAGGACATATACTACACGGCAGGCTTGAGGACCACGATGGGCTCTCCCATCTACAGTGATTTCATCCCCGAAAAAGACTCCGCAGTGGTCTCAGCCCTCAGGGACGCGGGGGTCATCATTATTGGAAAGACGGAGACCACGGATTTCGCTTACACAGATCCAGCTCCCACCAGAAACCCGTGGAATCTCCAGCACACCCCGGGAGGGTCGAGCAGCGGCTCAGCAGCTGCGGTAGCCTCGGGCATGTGCCCACTTGCGTTTGGCTCCCAGACGGGAGGCTCAGTCATACGCCCCGCAGCCTTCTGCGGCGTCGTCGGAATGAAGCCAACGTACGATCTCATCAGTCGAGACGGCGTGTATCCCCTCGCATGGTCACTTGATCACGTTGGCTTCTTCGTGAGATCTGTACGGGACGCCTCATTGGTCATGGGGGTTCTCAGGGGGAACGAGATGCCTTCTTTGGATAATTCATTGGCAGAGCCTCCCAGAATCGGGGTGCTCAGGGGATTCTTCCAGGACTATGCTGATGATGTAGTCTGGGAGGGGTTCATGGAGTCCGTGGACGAGCTAAGAGAGGCAGGTGCTCAAGTAGTTGAGACTCCGCTCCCGGACAGCTTCAGCGTGGTACACTCCGCTCACAGGCTGATCATGTCCAGCGAGGCTGCTTCAGTCCATCAGGACAACTTCCGATCAAGGCTGGGCGATTATCGGAGAAAGCTTCGCGGCCTAGTCGCCTCGGGGCTCCTTGTCCCTGCCTCGGCATACCTCAGGGCACAGAGGATCAGGGGGCGGTTCATTGAAGAGGTTCGTTGGACACTTAAGGGATTAGACTGTCTGATCACGCCTTCGGCTCCTACTCCCGCACTCCTTGGTCTTGAGTCCACTGGAGACGCCGCCTTCAACTCGCCGTGGAGCCTCACCGGCTTCCCCTCGGTAACAGTGCCCTCGAACCTGACGAAGGACGGCCTCCCCCTCGGAGTCCAGCTCGTAAACCTCCCCTATCAAGAGGAGGCCCTCTTGAGTACAGCCCTGTGGTGCGAGGAGGCCCTTGGCTCGAGACTTTGGCCTCCAGATTACCCCTAGCCAAAATAGATATGAAAGATATTTTGGAGCCTATTCACGGCTGAAAACTACTCTTCCATCCACGATAGTAGTGACGGCGCTGATGTTCTTGATCTCCTCGTGGGGCACTGTCAGTATATCCCCGTCCAGGATGACCATGTCCGCGATCTTCCCAGGCTCGATGCTCCCCAGCTTGTCCTCGTCCTTACTAAGGTATGCACCGTTCCAGGTATACACCCTTATCGCGTCCATGACGCTGATCGCCTCCTCGGGGCCCACCACCTGTCCCGTGCTCGTCTTCCGGGTCACCGCCGCGTAGATCTGCACCCAGGGGCTGTAGAAGGTCACCGGGCAGTCGTTGTTACCCCCGGCGATGATGCCCATCTCCTTCATCGTCCTGTGGGGGTGGAGCCACCTGCTCCTCTCGGGGCCGAAGTTCTCTGCGTACATGTCCCCTATCCCATACATGTAGCCGATGCTGCTGGACGGTGCAACTCCCAGCTCCTTGATCCTCCCCAGCTGCTTCGGGGTGCAGCAGCTGTTGTGCTCGATGCGGTGTCTCATGTCCGGTATCGGGTTCAGCCTCTGTGCCTTTTCGATACAGTCGAGGGCGATGTCTATGCCCCTATCCCCGATGCTGTGTATGCTCACTCTGATCCCGGCGTCATGGGCCTTAATCACCAGTTTCTCCATATCCTCGTGGGAAGTCGTCATCAGCCCCAAGCCCTTCGTCCCCCGGTGCTGGGGCGTGTAGACTCCAGCCGTCCCCCCTGCTCCTGAGCCGTCGCCCATGATCTTAAGGGACATCACCTTCAACCAGTCGTCCCCGAAGCCGCTCTCGACGCCGAGCCTTGCCATGGAGTCCAGCATGTTCTGCCCCTCCGGGAGGTCGTCCCTCACGCTGACCATGAGGCTCATCCTCAGCTTCTTCACACCCTCATCCAGAAGCTGCTTGAAGGCCCTGATCCCCAGCATGTTCCCGCTGGCGTCATGGGTCGAGGTCACCCCCCACTCAGCACAGAGATCCACGACCCTACGATAAGACTCCCGGACCTCCTCCAAAGAGTACGGAGGGATATGCTTCCTCACCAGCCCAGACGCCGTCTCGTAGAGAAGTCCCGTCGCCTCGCCGCTCTCATCCCTGTCTATCTTCCCACCAGACGGGTCATTTGTGTCAGCATCCACTCCCGCAATCTCAAGGGCTCTGCTGTTGACGATGGATTGATGGCCAGTATCTGAGATTATTAATACAGGGTTGTCAGGCGCCACTGAGTCCAGCTCCCACCGCGTGACGTGACGCCTCTCAGCCAGCTTCGAGTCGTTGAAGTTAGCCCCCCGGATCCAGGCCCTTGGCTTCGAGGACACGACTTTCTCCGCGATTTTATCGAGCACGTCTTTGATGTTCCTTATGGGAGGTACCCTGCAGTCCACCTCGAGATATCTGGCGGCGAGGTTGCTGGGGTGCGTGTGGCTGTCGATGATCCCCGGCAATACTGTCCTTCCGCGTAGTTCAATAACCTCAGTGCCTTCACCCGCCAGGGATAATACCTCATCGCTAGACCCAAGCACCAATATCTTCCCATCTTTGACGGCTACAGCTTCCACGATGGAATCTTGAGCGTCGACTGTGACTACCTTCCCTCGAACGAGCACCAGTTCAGCTGCGAGCACATCACCCATGACCATGAGCACCTCGATCTAGATGGTACCTGGGTCCTAAAAGGACCATCGTCGCCGAAACCTTTGAAAACCCCCATTCATGGGTTAAACTCGATATAAATGGCGAAAGATCCGGTATGCGGTATGACAGTCGACGAGGCCACCGCCAAGTTTACTAGTGATTACAAGGGCGAAAGTTACTACTTCTGCAATCAGCGGTGCAAGACAGCGTTCGATAAAGCCCCAGAGAGATTCGTGAAGTAGAAAATCATTCTACTTTTTTTCATTCCCCTTCTGGTAAAAAACCGTTCTGGCATAGAATGAGAAGGTATCTTGGTTTCCTAGAGTTATCCTCTAGCGATGTCCTCGACTGCGCCCAGTAGGACGTCTATCTCCTCCAGCGTGTTGTAGAGGTACGTCGAAGCCCGGGCGTTCCCATCTGGAAGGCCGAAGAGCTCCTTCATCAATGGCAAGGCACAGTGATGCCCCGAGCGGACGGCGATGTTGTATTCGGTGTCCATGGAGAGGGCCACATCATGGGGGTTCATATCCCTCACGTTGAAAG
>CAYONH010000124.1:0-2265 GCA_964405275.1 uncultured Candidatus Bathyarchaeia archaeon
AGCAACGCCTTCCTCCACAGGACCGGGGAGAGCCTGGCTTGGTCTCCCGACGGGAACTCCATAGCCTTCCTGGGGACGGATGAGCAGAAGCCCGACTACACGAACATCGTTGTCATGGAGAGGCTGATGATGAAGCACCTCACAGGCTTCATGGACTTCAGGAGGACACACGTCTTCGTCGTGGACGTCGAAGGGGGGGAGGTGACCAAGCTCACCGAGGGAGACCACGACGACCACTCCATCAGCTGGGGCGCCGACGGCAGGGAGATCGTCTTCGTCTCCGACCGGAGCGAGCAGAGCGATATCTTCGTGAGGAACGACCTCTGGGCCGTGGACGTCGGGACGAGGAAGGAGAGGCGGATCACATCGACTCTCGGAGCAGCGTACAACCCCCAGTGCTCCCCCGACGGGAGATGGATCGCGTACGTAGCCACAACGAGGGCCGACACCAGCAACGACAGTGTCGCAGAGGACAGCCACCTCTGGGTGGTCTCCGTCGATGGGGAGGGGGCGAGGGACTTAACGGAGGCTCTCGACCGGCCGATCTCAGCCTACGCCTGGGCGGGTGACGGGGAGAACATCTACTTCACGGCTGGTGACCGGGGTATGAGGCCAATTTACTCCATTGCCATTGAGGGAGGCGAGGTATCAACGATTATGTCGGGGGAGTGGCAGTTCTCCAGGGGCGGATTCAGCCTCTCGAAGAACGGTAAAATAGGATACTTGAAGACGGATCAGACGCACCCAGCCGAGGTCCACGTCTCAGGCATCGATGGAACCGAGGAGAGGAAGCTCACGGACTTAAACGCTCACCTAGAGGAGCACGAGGTCGTTAAGCCAGAGGAGTTCTGGTTCACCACATTCGACGGGCTCAAGGTGAAGGGATACATCGCCAAACCCAGGGGATACGAACCCGGGAAGAGGTATCCCACCATCCAGTGCGTCCATGGGGGCCCCCACGGCATGTTCGGCTACAGTTTTGATGAACGGGTGCAGCTCCTCACCAGCGCAGGCTACGCCGTCGTGCTAATAGACCCCAGGGGGAGCAGCGGCTACGGCCAGGCCTTCAGCGACGGCTGCGTCCTCAACTGGGGAGGGGGCGACTACAAGGACCTGATGCTGGGGCTGGACCACTGCATCGAGAGCTACGACTTCGTCGACCCGGAGAGGCTGGGGGTCACCGGGGGAAGCTACGGGGGCTACATGACAAACTGGATAGTCACCCAAACGGACAGGTTCAAGGCTGCGGTCTCAAGGGCATGTGTCACCAACCTCCTCAGCTTCTACGGGTGCTCTACGGTCGGAAGCCTCATGGAGCAGGAGTTCTTCGGCCTCCCCTACGACAACCTAACCCTCCTGGCCCAGTGGTCACCCGTAACCCACGCCAAGAATGTTAAGACGCCCCTGCTCCTCCTCCACGGCGAGGCCGACTACACCTGCCCCATAGGCCAGTCGGAGGAGATGTTCAAAGCTGTGAAGCGGATGGGCGTCGACACAATGCTGGTTCGGTACATGGGGGAGGGCCACGGAATCAGGAAGAAGCCCTCGAACAAGGTCGACTACTATCGTAGGCACCTGGACTGGTTCGCCAGGTACCTATGAGTGACCTTTTATTTTTTCAATGGCCTATATGATGCGGTGTTGATATGGTTGAAGTACTGAAAGACGTCCACGCCGTCAACCTATCGGAAGACGGAGGGCTCGATCTAGAGGCCTGGATTCTTAACTGCTCTGAGGGGCTGATCCTCGTGGACACGGGTATGAGAGAGTCCGCCATTGACAGGTTTAAGGCCGAACTGGACTCGATTGGCAAGTCCTGGAGCGACATAAAGAAGATCCTGATCACCCACAAGCACGGGGACCACGTCGCAAATCTTGCCAAAACGGTGGAGCTCACGGGAGCCGAGGTCTGGTCTCACGAGGACGAGGCTCCCCTCATCAAGGAGGCCAAAGGGGTCGAGGTGAAGGGTCTGAAGCATGGAGAGGTGCTGGAATACTGTGGGGGCATAGAGGTCATCCACGTCCCGGGCCACTCCGAGGGGAACGCCTGCTACTACCTCCCCGCCGTGAAGGCCATCATCGCCGGAGACACTATCTTCGCCGACGACAACGGGAAGATGGAGACGCCCCCCGAGAGGTACTGCCTCGACGCAGACCAGGCCGCACGTGAGATCAAGCGCCTCTTCGACTACGACTTCGAAGCGATACTGCTCACCCATGGTAAGGACACGATGACGGGCGCCAAGGAGAAGGTCAAGGCCCTCT
>CAYONH010000124.1:2365-5737 GCA_964405275.1 uncultured Candidatus Bathyarchaeia archaeon
TATGACATTTACATGCCGATGATACCTTTTTAAGGGAAAAGATGACCTGATAGGCTAGGACTAAGAATCCTGCTGAACGAACATGAGGAAGTCACAGTCATGGGGCAACAGTGAGCGACACTGGGCCGAAGAGGCCATTCTATAGCTCGATCCCAGCCCAGACCCTAATAGCCCTCCTCTTCAACACACTGAGCCTCGTCGCGGGGGGCCTCATCTCCATCTTCACGCCCCAGTTCAAGGCCGCCCCCTGGATCCTCGCCCTATTCCCCCCGGTGCTCACCATCAGGGGCGGCATAGGGGGGATCTTCTCAGGGAACCTCGCCACGATGCTCCACATCGGTCTCATCCGCCCCCAGATGAGGAAGAACACCCCCGTCTACTACCAGCTCATAAGCTCCATCTTCGTCATCACACTCGTCGACACCCTCATCATGGGGGGCGTCTCCTTCATGCTCAACCTCTTGCTGGGACGCGTCTCAGTCCAGCACCTCCCGGTCTTCATGGTCGTCCCACCGGTGGCCTGCGTCACCGCCATGACCCTCTCCATCCCCGTGACGCTGATGATAGCCATCATAACATTCAGGAGGGGGCTCGACCCCGACATACTGGTCTACCCGATACTGGCGTCAGTTAATGACATCGTTGTGTCGACGGTCTTCGCCGCCACGGTCTTCCTCGTCCTGTGGGGGGGAGGGTATACGATCCTGCTCTGGGCGATCTTCCTCCTCATCCTTGCTGTGACGGGATACATCGCGTGGAAGAACTGGCGCGTCCCCTTCTTCTTCAAGACCGTAAAGGAGGGCACGACCGTGGTTGTGATGTCGAGCGTCTTCGGGAGCCTGAACGGCGCCTTCCTCTCGGGGATGAGCGCGGAGCTCCTGAGGTTCCCGGGTATCGTGGTCCTCTACCCGGGGCTGACCAACGCTCTCGGGAACATCGGGTCCATAATCGGGTCGACGACCACAACTAGCTTGGCGTTGGGGTACATCAGAGATCTCCGCGACGAGGTGAAGGCGTCCATCTCCACAATCATGCAGGTCGAGGGCGTCGCCCTCATCATCCACGGCTTCTTCGGGCTGGTCACCTACGCCATCGTGAGGCCGAGCGTCAAGGCGGCGAACCTCGCCTCCCTAATATCGGTGGCAGCCCTATCCAACCTCATCAGCTTCCTCCCGATAGCGATCGTAGCGCTGGCAGTTGCACACGTCGCCTACAAGAGGGGGCTGAACCCAGATAACATAGCGATACCAGTCATAACGACTGTCGCTGATACCGCAGCCACTCTGACGCTGTTCCTCGTCCTCAACATCCTAGATAAAGTCGGATTATTCTGATCCTCAGCACGTCGTCACCCAGCTTAGTTCCCGATGAGATGGCTCTATGTTAGGAAAATACTAAAGCGTCCTGGGTCACATTATGTGCCGTGTCAATCTAAGATGGATAAGGAAACCAAGCTCAAACTTTACAGATCTATGGTCCGCATAAGGACCTTCGAGAACGGATGCAGGAAGCTCATCAGCGAGGGCAAGCTCCCCGCCCGGTTCGGCATGTACACAGGTCAGGAGGCCGTCGCCGCGGGCGTCAGCGCCCACCTCGACAAGGGGGACGAGATAGGGAGCACCCACAGGCCCATCGGCCACCTCATCGCCAAGGGATGCAGCCTCAAGAAGCTGCTCGCCGAGCTCTGCGCCAAGAGGACGGGCCTCAACAAGGGAAAGGCCGGCCCCTACCACACATTCGACCCTGAGTCGGGATCCCTGGGCGCCAACGGGATAGTCGGGGGAAGCGTCCCCATGGTTGCCGGATACGCGTTGGCCCACCAGATCAAGAAGGACGGCGGTGTGGCCGTCTCCTACTTCGGTGAGGGAGCCTCTAACCAGGGGGGCGTCCAGGAGACATTGAACCTCGCCGCATGCTGGGAGCTGCCCCTGGTCTTCGTCTGCGAGAATAGCTCCCCTGAGGTCCAGAGGATGCTGGGGCACGAGATCGATTATCCGCAGCTCAGCATCGAGAGGGTCTCGGACAGGGCCGCGGCCTACGGGATGCCGGGCTCCTCCCACGACGGCTGGGACGTCCTCGCGATATACGATGTGGTGGGAGAGGCGGTGAGGAGGGCCAGAGAGGGGAAGGGCCCCACGCTGCTCGAGTTCAAGGTCCACCAGATCGAGGGAAACCTGGAGGGGCGGATCGAGGCAGAGGAGGACGAGAAGGTCTGGTGCCCCATCCACAACCTGAGGCAGAAGCTTGTGGCCGATGGGACACTGACACCGGAGATCGATGAGAAGATACGGAAGGAGGAGTCAGCGGCCGTGGAGGAGGCCATCGCCTTCGCCCTCGGCAGCCCTGACCCTGAGCCGATCGAGGCGTTCGACGACGTCTTCGTGGAGGGCGCCTGACATGGCCGACAGAGTCATCACGTACAGTGAGGCCATCAACGAAGCCCACATCCAGGAGATGGAGCGGGACCCCACCGTAGTACTCTTCGGTGAGAACGTGTCCAGCAGCTGGAGGGGGGCCACGAAGGGGCTCAAGGAAAGATTCGGGAGGGAGCGCGTCAGGGACACGCCCATCACCGAGACCAGCTTCATCGGGATGGGGGTCGGCGCGGCCATCAGGGGCCTGAGACCAGTCGTGGAGCTGATGCTCGTCGACTTCGGCCTCGTCGCCATGGACCAGATCCTCAACCAGATGGCGAAGAGCCACTACATGTCCGGGGGGGCCGTCAGGGTCCCCATGGTCCTCAGGGCCTCCTACGGCGCCGGGACCTCCTCGGGGGCCACCCACTCGGAGAGCCTCTACTCCATATTCGCCCACATGCCCGGGATGAAGGTCGTGCTGCCCTCGAACCCATACGACGCCAAGGGGCTCCTCATCACCGCCATCAGGGACGACAACCCCGTGGTGTTCATGGAGCACCGCCTCCTCGGCAGGACGAAAGGCCCCGTCCCAGAGGAACAATACACGGTTCCCTTCGGAGTGGCCAACCTGGTGAGGGAGGGGAGCGACGTCACCGTCGTGGCGACAGGCAGGATGGTGGGCTTGGTCATGGAAGCGGCAGACGAACTGAAGAAGGATGCCAGCGTCGAGGTCTTAGACCCTAGGACCATCGTCCCCCTGGATGAGGAGGCCATCCTCAACTCCGTGGGAAAGACGGGGCGCCTTGTCGTCGTCGACGAGGACTACGAGCGATGCGGGTTCAGCGCCGAGGTCTCGGCTATCGTCGCAGAGAAGGGATTCAACAACCTCAAAGCATCCATCTACCGGGTGGCGACGCCAAACGTCCCCCTGCCATTCAACCCGACGCTGGAGAAGCAGCTCCTCCCTGACAGGGAGAAGATAGCCAGAGCCATCAGAAACGTGATGGCTTAACAC
>CAYONH010000125.1:0-5716 GCA_964405275.1 uncultured Candidatus Bathyarchaeia archaeon
GACGTCTACGACCCCACCTCCCAGATCTCCCAGAGCCTGAGGAGCAAGCACAGGGACAAGCTCCAACCCTGATGGAGCCCTGCATCATCCTTTCACGACATTCGTGCGGTTGAGTTCAAAGCATCCCCTTGTTTTCTCTTCGCCTAAGAGACTCTGAGGTATGAGTTTCAGTGGAAATGAAAAAAGAGGGGGATTATGGGAGGGGGACCGAGGCGATCTCGGCGAGGTCGGCGAGGGCGTTCACCTTCACCATACCCTGGGAGATGGTGTAGAGGCTGTCCTCGATGTAGAGGCTGCGCTCCACGAAGAGGTCCGAGTCGAAGTAGTAGCCGCTCTTGAGGAAGGTCTCGGGGTCGTCGATGTGGGTGACCCGTCCGGTGACCTCTATCCCGTCCTCCCTGGAGACGTGGAAGACGTATGCCCCCTGGTAGACGTACTCGCCGTGGGCGTTGGCCGGGGGGGTGCCCGAGTAGTCGTCCTCGTCGACCTCTGCGACGGTGATGGGGATCACCAGGAGGTTCCTCTCCCTGCTGAAGAGCACCGCCTTGTGGTCGTCGAGGGCCGGGGAGTCGGAGCCCCTGTCGCCTATCTCTATCTTCGCCAGCTCCCGGGGGTTCTCGACGTCGCTGACGTCGAAGAGGCTTATCTTGACGCCCTGGTACCAGGCGAAGTCGCCCTCCTCGGCCTCCACGGTCTCCTTGCCGATGCCTATGAGGGTGTTCTCGTCGTAGGGGTGGAGGTAGTCGCTGTATCCGGGGATCTTGAGCTTCCCGAGGACCTTGGGGTTCTCGGGGTCGCTGAGGTCAATGGTGAAGAGGGGGTCCACCTTCTTGAAGGTGACCATGTAGCAGCGGTCGCCCATGAAGCGGACTGAGTAGATGTCCTCGCCGGGAGCGAGGCCGGTGACGCTGCCGGCTATGCCGAGGCTGGCGTTGAGGACGTAGACGTCGTTGCTCGTCGAGGCACCGCTCCTGGAGACGTGGCCGCTGGTGACCGCGATCCTGAAGTAGCCGTCGCGCTCGTCCATGGAGAACTGGTTGAGTACCCTGCCGGGGACTGTGCCGTCCGCCGTGAACTCGATGCTCCGGCCGTCGATGGTTATCTTGTAGACGTTGGTGCTGTCGCTGCTCCAGTCCCACGAGGGGGAGGTGAGGTAGATGTTCTCCCTGGAGGCGTAGAGGGTCGTGGACGGGCCGAGGAGGAAGCTCTCGTAGCCTATCTGCTCCTCGGGGTCCTGGACGTTGATGGCTAGGATGTTGGTGAAGCTGTACCAGGGCTCGGTGATGTTTGTGTAGTAGATCATGTCGGCCTCCACCACGGTGGTGGCGCCGTCGTCGGTGAAGCGGGGGAGCCAGACCTCGTCCTCGTTGTATGTGATGTCGGAGCGTTGGGTGACCAGGTAGACGTAGTCGTCGATCATCCGGGAGTTGACGGTGTAGCCGTCAGCGTTGATGACCCTGTCGAGGGCGGGGGCCGCCCTGTCGGAGATGTCGTAGATGTGGACCTTGGTGGTCTCAACCCAGATCTCGTCGGGGATGGACCAGGTGCTGTAGACCCAGGGGTCGTCCATGGTCATGGCGATGAGCTTGTCGCCGTCCACGTAGATGTTCTGGACCATCTGGTCGAACGTGATGGTGGAGACGAGCTCGGCCTCCTCGGGGGGGTAGGCGCTGACTATGTGGACCGCGTAGTCGGAAACTATGTAGATGTAGAGCCCGTCGGTCTTGACGAGGTCGGCCTCGTCGACGCCCTCCACCTGGATGTTGGTGGTGGAGTAGTCACTCGGGGCTGGCACTGCTGCGTCTTCCTCGGCGCTCCCGAGCATCTGCCCGCCCTTGAGACCCCTCATGGTGCCCCAGCCCCAGGATGGATAGTAGTAGCCGGACTCGGAGACGGTCTCCTCGACGAACGTCTTTAGCTGCTTGTAAGAGACGAATCGCTGGAGGCTGCTGGGGAAATCTGTGACGAGGGGGTCGGGAGCTGGGGGGGTGACCAGGTTCCCGACGCCCCCCACGACCAGTGCGCCTAAGAGTAGGCCCATGAACGCGTAGCTGAGCAGTCTGCCTCTGCCGATGGGGGAGTTCAGTATCGTCATATCTTATCGACTATAGGGGTGCGCGGGGTGAAGATAATCCTAGGCTTTAGAACAAATGTTCTAAAGGTGAGAACAGACTCCGATGCGGAGGCCTAGATCGGTGTTTTCTCCCGTCTTGGAGGGTGTCCAAGCATCGGTTGGAGGGGTTCCATCTGGGCTCGTTTCTTATTGAACTCGAGCCAGTCTTGGAGTATCTGGTCCTGTGTGGGGGACTCGAGGGACGGGTCGTTTTCCCTCTGTTGCTCCCATGCATCCATCTTCGTCCTCTTGAACTCGGTGTAGAGCATCTCTGCCATTTTTACCGCTGATATGCTCGTTTTCCTGGTGGAAAATTCTGGTGTCACCGACTGGTAGTGAGGCATGATGAAAGGTCGTTACACGGAATCGGTTTTCGCCAGGAGCTCGTAGGCCTGTTCAGTGGCCGAGGTTATCAGGTCCCTGCATTTGGTACCCCATAGGTTCCTCTCGGAGTACTTTCGGTAGTCCTCCGGGTCGGTTACGTTCAAGCCGAGGAGGTCCCTGCAGCGGAGGTGGCCGTGTAGGTCCTGGAAGCCCTTGATGAGATTGGTGGCGTACCAGTAGGGCCTCCTGCTGTCAGTCCTGAGACCGGGGAGGTCCCTGCCGAATTTGAGTCCCAGCCCCATGACGGCACCGCTCAGGGCTCCGCAGACCTCCCCCTCCCCGCCGATGCCTGCGCCGAAGCCTGTGGCGATCTTGGGTATCAGTCTGCTCTCCACTCCCAAGCATTTGGATAGGGCCATCAAGACAGCCTCTGAGCAAAGTAACCCCTCCTCAGCGTGGGAGGCCGCAAGGCTAACTGTCTCATCCTCTGTCAGCAGGTTTTAACCTACTAGTTGTGCTGGGCCAATATCAAAAAAGATTTAGCCCTCTTTTTAGTCGATGTCGTCGTCCTCGTCTAGGGACTCCTTTTCCTCGAGGGCTCTTTCCAAGTTGGCTTTGGCCTCCTCGTGGATGGCGGTGATGTCCTCTATGAGCCCCTCGACGCGTTGAGAGATGTCGGCGAGGTCGTTAATTATCTCGAGGTCCCATTCCTCGCTCATGTCCGCCGCGTCGACTATGAGGGCGTCCATCTGCTCCTTGGAGCCCGCGATGAGCTCCAGTATCCTATTCAAGCTGTTGACAATCGTTTCTCCATCAGAGGCCACTCCAGATCACCTGCTCACAGGTTAAGCCTCGATATTACCTTGATAAAAGGTTTCACTGTCGGACACTTGGAAATCCTTTTCCAGAAAGGGTGTCTGATGCTCATGTAGGGGTAAGCGTGACCTCGTACTGGTCGCCGTTGTCGCTGTCATCCTCAGTGACTCGGCCTTCCTCCAGACGAGGGGGGAGAGGAGGGGGGTTGTAGGTTGTGTTCCACTTGAGGATGTCGACCGGGGGGATAATAGTGCCCCGCAGGAAGGCGACGACGATGGGGGAGAGGAAGTTGAGACGGAGGTCTATGGTTACTTGGACCTGCTAGCGCGTGCGTCTGGGTCAGGAGGAACGAGATACTGACAAAATATGGTGGGAAGGTTATTTCTTCCATTTCTCTCCGATGGGATAGATGTCCCAGGGCATATGCCTGAACTCCAGGGTGCCAAGGTCGGCGGGGGTCGTCCCCGGCGGGTCCACCGGGTAGTCGACGGCGCTCCAGGTATCCCAGAAAGCCTTGTGGTGGACCCGGCTCTTGACCTCCACTATGTCGAAGCTATCCACGTCCAGCCCTATCGCCTTCAGGGGGTCGGCGCTCATGGGCGCCCTCAGCCTCTCCGAGATCACCACATGCCTATTCTCGCCCAGGTCCAGGGAGGCGACGAGGTCGTCGTGGCGCTCCGCCCCGCGGCCCATGGGCCCCGTCTCCACCCAGTCGGCGGGCCCCAGCCACTCTATCTCCCCGGTGACCTTCACGGGCTCCCCTGAGATGGGGTGGACCCAGCCCCCGATGGTCACCGTGACTGTGTCCCCGACCTTGTGATCCCTGGCGAGGCCGCTGAGAACCTCGGTGTCAGCGATGCTGGTGGTGCAGAAGTTGGTCGCCCCCTGCTCTAGGAGCTCCTTGAAGACGTGGGTGCCGTCCCCGAGCCTGTCGTCGTGGTAGGCGATCACGATGGGCTTGGTGCCATCCGCCACCATCTTTATGACGTTGGCGACCCCCTCATTGGCTCCGGGCAGAGGCCTCGTCAGGTCCTCCCTGAGCTCCCAGATGAGGTCCGAGATGTCCCGGGCGGCCTCCTCAGCAAGGGCATGGTCCCCGTTGGTGACCACGAAGACGGAGGCACCCGCGTCAGGCACGTCAGCGTACGCGAAGCCGGGGGCCACAGAGGCGCAGTAGACCCCCTTCGCCTCCCACTCCCGGCAGCGATCGTAGACCGTCTTCATTGGGTGGTACTCGGATGCTTGGTATACGCTAGCGGAGATGACCCCGGGCTTCCTGCAGGCCATCGCAGGCACGAAGTCCCCCTTGATGGTCTCGATGATGCACCTGGCGGCGATGACGCCGATCTCGTGGCCGTCCAGATGCGGGTAGGTCTTCAGTATGAAGACGCCCTCGGTGACGTTGGAGAGCTCCTCGTCCTCGCAGGCGTGGAGGTCCAGCGTCACCATGATGGGCACGTCGTATCCCACCACCTTCCTGACCCGCCGGCAGATCTCCGCCTCGGGCCTTGGGACGTTGGTCACCGCCATAGCCCCGTGGAGGGCCAGCAGCACCCCGTCCACGGGCATCTCCGCCTCGATGCCGTCCACGATCCTCCCCGTGATGACGTCGAAGGCCTCAGTCGTGAGCCAGCTCCCCATCCCCACGGTCCGGGGGCGCCCCGGCCTCACGATCCCCACCAACTCCACGTCGTCGTGGCCCTCGGCGACCTCCTTGTACCCCGTCACGTAGCTCCTCCCCCTCCCCGTGTAGTCCAGGGCGTCCTCCCCGTAGTCCATGCCCCCGGCCTCCCAGGCCTCCAGGGTCGTGATGTTAGGGCAGAATGTGCAGGTCTCGTGGCTGAAGCTCGCCACAGCTATTCGAACCATATCATATCCGAATTAACGGGCTCACGATTTGGCGTTTGCGGTACCCAAGGGGGGATTTCAAATACCTCGTTGAACCGAACTAGGACCATGCGCACGGTCATCAAGGGGAGCTGGGTCGTCGGATACGACGGGGAGGAGCACCGCCTCATCAGCGACGGGGTCGTCGTCTACGAGAATGACAGAGTGGTCCACATCGGTAAGAGCTACGACGGGGAGGCGGACGAGGTCATCGAGGCGAAGGGGCGCCTCGTCATCCCGGGGCTCGTCAACATCCACGCCGTCACCAGCATCGACATCGTCCATTTCCGCATCGACGGCGTCGGGAAGGGAGGAGGCCGCGGCTCCAAGGAGTCAATGCTCGACGGGCTGAGGAAACCCTGGGCCTACCTGGAGGGGGAGGACCTCAGGACCAGCGCCGAGTTCTGCCTCGCAGGGCTCCTCAAGGGTGGAGCCACGACCATCGGGGAGATCACCGCCTTCGGCTCCACGGGGCTCCAGCCCCCCAGGGAGCAGGCCGAGACCTTCGCTGAGATGGCGGGCAGGTTCGGAGCCCGGATGTACGTCTCCCACCCCTACATCGACATGAAGAAGTAC
>CAYONH010000126.1:0-5693 GCA_964405275.1 uncultured Candidatus Bathyarchaeia archaeon
GCCGACCTCAGCGTCGCAGATCGCCGGGTTGAGAGGGAGACCTTCATCATCTAGGCTCTCCCCCGGCAGGTTCACTCTCCTGCTTCGGATTATCCGTCCGTTTCTTGTTGTTCCTCAGTTCTCTGATTTTCTTCCGTTCAGACCAGATCTTCTCAAGACACGCCTCTCTGACGAATGAGCTCTTGCTTGGCCAGTACCCGAGTTCTTGGATGAGACCGTCAATGTCTTTGGCGATGCCGCGGGGTATCGAGACGGTGACATACTTTGTACTTTCGCTCAAGTCATATCCTTCTTGGATGGCCTAATCCGATAAATCCGGAGGTGATATGTTATAAAAAATTGCCGATAACAATATGCAATGATCTGTGGTGACATCGTGTAGGATATAATTCGTGTATTTCGGGTTAGGAGAAGATTATCTTTCCTCCGATGTGGCCCAGTGCCCCAGCAACGAGGGCGAGAGATAGCTGCATTAAGACGTAGATGTATGAGAGACCGCTCTGGGAAAGTAGGATGTCGGGAATCAGCGTCCGCCAAACAGACAGAGTGAAGGAGATCACGGCTAACGCTATGGAGAGACCGATCTTTCTCCTGAAGTTGGTGCTCCGCTTCGCCCCGTAGCTGACGGTCCAGCTGAACATGCCTGAGAGGCCCCCCACTGGAGCTGAAAGGGTCGCTAACAGGAGTAGATAGTATGATGCCGCCTCGAACTGTGTTACACCTGTCAGTATGTAGAGGATGGAGAACAGGGGGACCACTGTGGACAGGGCTATGGGGAAGTGCACGACGACGGAGTGGGGGTGCAGGGAGGCGACCCTCTGGGCGAGGGATACTCGGAGAGCCTCCTCTGGGATCAGGGTTCCTACGACTGGAAACCTTAGTAGTGTCTCTCTGTCATGAGGTGCGTCCTCGATGCTCTCGGTGAGGTCGCTACCTGCCTGGTGTATGCCCATGTGCTTGCCTCCCGTCCAGAGCTGGCTCTCTGTGACCTCGTAGATCCTGTCTTCGTATGCCACGTAGATGGGCATGCCGTCTGTGCCATCATACTTCTTGAGCTCAGTTGGCGTGAGACGCTTGTCATCGACGCCCATATTCAGTCATACTCCTCTTGAGATGAGATTCACTAATTTCTATGATGTAAGTGGTAGAATAAATTGTATTATATTTCAAAGTCGAAAGGCTATTTTCGGGAATAACCAATTTTCGCCCGTTTTATATGATAGAAGGCTACCACCCATCTCCACGGAATATAAAAACATAGATATAGGCTCCCTGTAAAACTAAATGTAGGAACTATCGGAGTGATGATCATGAGAGCATATGTCCTGATTAATACGGAGCTGGGCCAGGAGGCTCAGGTAGTATCGGAGCTGAGAGAAGTGGAGGGGATAAAGGAAATCTCCTCTCTGTACGGCATTTATGACGTGATTGCACAGGTAGAGGCTGATTCCATGGAGAAGGTCAAGGAGATAGTGTTCAACAAGATCAGGCGTCTCGATAGCGTGAAGACCACCATCACCCTGATCACGTTTGGGGAAGGCTTCTCCAGAGAGTAAAATTTTTTTTCCTATTCCATCTGTTAGGCTTCTAGCGAGCGGGTTGTAACCCCTATAAACCCTTGAGTGGCACATCAGGCCGAAATATTCTATGGTGAGAGTTGTCTATGGGAGCCAGGTAGCAGGATTAGAAACCCCCTTCGATTCAAGCCCTGGCTTCCATACTGTCCACGGCTGACCTCCTATAGTCTGGGTTGTTAGTCTAGTCGAGGTTCTCCTCGATGGGGGTCATGGTGTACTTGACCTCGGTGATTCCCCGTATGGCCTTTGTTTTCCTGATGAAGTCGAGGACGACCTCCAGGGGTCCCCGTATGATGAATACATCTATGCAGTATGTGCCCCCGATGTGGAAGTGGGTGTTGCTAAATATGTTCTCGTCGAA
The DNA here is from genome assembly GCA_964405275.1 of uncultured Candidatus Bathyarchaeia archaeon. Lineage (GTDB taxonomy): Archaea > Thermoproteota > Bathyarchaeia > TCS64 > TCS64 > BS750m-G28. The sequence goes on from CAYONH010000126.1 coordinate 1,939, forward strand.
CTCGTGTCTCAGGGCCATGAGGTTCGCGCTGTGCTCGTGGCGCTCCCTGTCAGATTGGACGGTGACGGTCGCCATCACCCGTCCGTGCTCAAGTCTCTGGAGGGCGAACTGGGAGAGGGTGTCCCGGATGGCGAGCCTGACGGCCTCTGAGCGGCTGGAGTAGCCGGACTTCTCTATGAAGTCGTCGAGGCGGTTCAGGAGCTCGGGGGTCATCGAGAGGCTTATGACGGTCATATCGGTTATTAAGATATAGCCCATTTTTTATTAAATGTTATGAATTACCCTCCCTTTTATAGCATCAGATTAATAAACCGCTCTCGGACCCTTCCGATGAGTGAGGCAGGGGAGTTCATAGATGGACCATAACAACGACGACCATGGGCACGACCATGAGGGAGCTGATGTACACGAGCACTCCGAGGGAGGCTTGATACCCCTCGCGGTGTCGGGCATCACCCTTGCCCTCGGTCTGGCCCTGAGGTATCTGTACGGGCCGTCTCTGCCCTCGGATCTCCTCCTCGTGGCGACCATGGTCCTGTCGGGGTACAAGATCGCAGAGATAGGCCTGAGGGGACTGCTGCGGGCCCATATCAGCATAAACCTGTTGATCTCCATCGCCGCCGTAGGCGCCTTTGCCATCGGGCATCTGGAGGAGGGGGCGGCGGTCGTGTTCCTGTTCAATATCGCTGAGAAGCTGGAGGACTACGCCACGGACAGGGCTAGGCACAGCATCGAGGCGCTCCTGGAGCTCAAGCCCGAGGTGGCGACGCTGAGGAGGGACGGGGGGGAGGCGGTCGTGCCCGTGGGGGAGGTCTGGCCCGGTGCTGTCTTCGTCCTCAGGCCCGGTGACCGTGTGCCCCTGGACGGGGTGGTGATCGAGGGGGCCTCCAGCATCGACCAGGCGACCATCACGGGTGAGTCGGCCCCGGTCTCGAAGCAGGTGGGGGATGAGGTCTACGCGGGTACCATGAACATCGACGGCTTCGTCGGCGTCCAGGTCACGAAGCTCGCGGAGGAGACCATGCTCGCGAGGATCCTTGAGATGGTCGAGGAGGCTGAGGAGAGCCGCTCCCCGACTGAGGCCTTCGTGGATCGGTTCGCCCGGATCTACACTCCTGCAGTTATCCTTCTCGCCATGCTGGTGGCCATTGTACCCCCGCTGCTCTTAGGTCAACCCCTCCGGATCTGGGTCTATAAGTCGCTGGTCATGCTCGTCGTCGCCTGCCCGTGTGCCCTGGCCATCTCCACTCCGGTCGCTATGGTCTCCGCCATCTCGAGTGCGAGCATGAATGGCGTGCTCGTTAAGGGCAGCACCTTCATTGAGCAGGTCAGCCGGACCAGAACTTTCGCGTTCGATAAGACGGGTACATTCACTCGGGGGGAGCTCGGTGTGACCGATGTGGTCTCGTTCACCGTGCCTGAGAGGGAGGTGTTGAGGCTGGCTGTGGCATTGGAGGCGAAGGCGGAGCACCCAATCGCGCGGGCGATCCTTGAGAGGGCGGAGGCTGAGGGCGTCGAGGTGGAGGAGACAACGGAGTTCAGGGCCTTCTTAGGGCGGGGAGTGGAGGCGTGCGTGGATGACACCACCTGCTGCATCGGGAACCTGCGGCTGTTCGAGGAGCTGGACATCCCCGTCGTGAACGGCGTCGTCGACGAGCTTGAGGGGCAGGGTAAGACGGTCGTACTCGTCTCTCAGGATAACTGCACCGTTGGAGCAATTGCACTCATGGATCGGCTGCGTGCAGGGGCCGTGGAGGTGGTCTCCGAGCTACGGGGGATGGGGGTCCACGTAGAGATGCTGACCGGGGACAACGAGGCCACTGCGAGGGCCATATCCGACAGGCTGGGCTTAGACGGCTACTCAGCTCATCTCCTTCCCGAGGAGAAGGTGGCGGCAATCGAGGGGCTCCGGGATCGGTATGGGGCTGTGGCTATGGTCGGCGACGGGGTTAATGATGCTCCTGCTCTGGCGGCTGCGGATGTGGGGATTGCGATGGGGGCGATCGGTAGCGATGTGGCGTTGGAGACGGCGGACGTGGCGCTGATGGAGGATGAGCTGGGGAGGATCGTCTACCTGGTGAGGTTGAGCGGGGCGACCATGGGCAGGATCAGGGAGAACATCGCTGCCTCCATCCTAGTTAAGCTGGGGGTGGCGGCTCTGGCCTTCTTCGGGCTTGCGAGCCTTTGGATGGCTGTGGCTGTGGGGGATATGGGGTTGAGCCTTGGGGTGATCCTGAACTCGCTGAGGCTGGGGGGCATCCGGGCTCGGACCTATGGCGTGGATGAGGGCGCTTGATCTAGGTTCAACATTATATAGCTCGGTGTTTCTAGTTTTAACCATGATTCCTGAGACTTTTACCATTGTTTTAGCCACTTTCATTGTGAGCCTTTTCTCGCTGAGCGGCATCTTCACGCTGTCACTCAACGAGGAACGTCTCCACTCCATCCTGTTCTACCTTTTGGCGTTCTCGGCAGGCTCCATCTTCGGCGCGGCTGTGTTCGACCTTCTCCCTGAGGCGGTGGAGCTGGTGGATGAGCACGTGGTGTACCTCTACATCGCGTTCGGGTATCTGGCGTTCTACTTCCTTGAGAGGTTCATCTACTGGTATCACGGTCACGGACATCACGAGGATATGGAGTTCGAGGCGGAGGAGACGAGAGGTTTCGCATACCTGAACCTGCTGGGTGACGGCGTTCATAATTTCATCGATGGCATGGTCATCGCGGCGAGTTACACCGTGAGCTTTCAGGTTGGGTTGGTGGCCACCATCGCGGTGATATTCCATGAGCTCCCCCAGGAGATGGGGGACTACGGGATACTGATATACGCGGGTTTCGACAGGGTCAGGGCCCTCACACTGAACTTCATGGTCGCCCTCTCCGTGGTCGGGGGCGGGGTCTTCGCCACCTTCTTCCTCGAGACAGTGGAGACGCTGAGCGGGGTCCTGATCGCATTCTCCGCAGGCGCGTTCCTGTATCTTGCGGCGTCTGAGCTCGTGCCCGAGCTTCAGCATGAGAGGGATTTCAGGAGGTCGCTGATCCAGTTCTTTGTCTTCATATTGGGGATGGCGTTGATCTACTCCCTTGGGCTGATCTTCCCCCACGAGTAGTACGCCCATTTTGTTCCTTAGGAGCACGTTTTTGTGCTGTTTCACATAGGGGCGGGGTCGTTTTCTCGTTGCTGGCGGTGATCGGAGGGGTTATCCCACTTTGAGGGCTTGACGCCCCCTTCCCCCATGCAGTTTCATTTAGGGTAGCATGTGATTTCACCTAGATGTGTGATCAGGCTGGGCCCCCATTTCAATGACTTTTTCGATCCGGGCTGCATTTTTGCATATATATATTCGTGTAACGATTGATCGTCTCTCGTGATGTTTACTGCAGCCTTTCACGAGAGGTGGTGCATGTCCAGAATCCGTTGCAGATCATGCGTGAAAGGTCTGCTAAACGTTAAATATCGTCTAATTCTAATAGATTCGAGGTTCTACTTTCTGAGGACAGCTAGTGGAGCCTTGGCTCCGAGTTGGGGAGTCAAAGAAGTACCTAGAAGATATGGGGTGGATAGTTGGTAGTAATTTCCCTTATGGGTGGAAGGCGCCTAGAGAAAACTGAACTAGAATCTATACTTGAAGAGAGCAGGATAGCCAGAATCTGCTGTCACAATGAAGACGGAACCATACATGCGACCCCTGTCTGGTACAAGTACATGGACGGGAAAATTGTTTTCGTAACCGTAGACCGTAGTATCAAGGCAA
>CAYONH010000127.1:0-2673 GCA_964405275.1 uncultured Candidatus Bathyarchaeia archaeon
TTACTGAGGTGGTTCCTGTGTTGTTGGATTGGTCTGTCGCGTAGAGTACCAGGCTGTGGGTTTTGATGGAGAGTCCGGATAGGGTGACGTTTCCTGTTAGTGTCACGTTTGTGGCGGAGTCGAGGCTGTAGCCGGTCCATGTGACTGGTTCGTCTACGTGGTAGGTCAGGGGGAGGGAGGTGGAGGTGTACGTCTTGCTCTCCGGTGAGATTATCGTGATCGTCGGGGGCATGGTGTCCCCGACGTCGAAGTAGCCGCCTCCAGTGGAGAGTGAGATCAGGGAGCCGTAGGCGTAGACCCTGAAGGCATACCAGTGCAAGCCTGGGGAGTTGGACAGGAGGGGGACTGTGATCGTCACCGAGTTGTCTCCGACCGTGAATGTATGGTTTTTTCCCGATTCTCCAAGTAGCTGGTCGTCTGGGTCGAAGACCCACGCCTTGACCAGGCCGTCGAATGCCCTGTTTGAGTTTATAGTGAGGGTGATCTCGAGGGTGTCGTTGGACGTGTAGTGGCTCTTATCGAGATTCACGTCTACTGTGATTGCGGTGTAACCGACGACGTCAAACGGTATGCTCCCGTTGTATCCGTCGAAGTCATAGTCGACATAATAGGTCCCCGTCCTCAAGGATGGAAGGTTAAAGCCGTATTCGTATGTGCCTGGACCTATGCTTGAGAAGTTCTGATATGAGGGAGCGGTCAGGTTGAGGTCTCCAGCCTGGGTGGCGTTGACACTGATTGTGACGTTTTCCCCCATCTCGTACACCTGTTTGTCGGTGTAGAGAGAGATACCGGAGGCGGGGTCTGGTTTCTCATACAGGTAGATGGCGTTAAGGTGGAGAGCTCTCCCCGAGTCAGTGTGGACCGAGTAGGTGAGCTTGCCCTGGTCGAAGACCACGGGGACGTCGAAGTCTATGACCCTCGTCTCGTAGGAGGTCATGTTGAACGAGGTCGAATTGTAGTGGTCTCCGAGCCCCAGCCGGGAGAAGAGACTCAGCTCCATGTCGTTCAGGTTCTCGACCGTCAGCGACAGGGTGGCATTCTCCCCGGCCTCGTATAGCATCTTGTCCAGGGACGCGTTGACCGAGATGTTGATCCCTTGGACGGTGAAATCTATGGGGTAGACTGTGTCATTTACCGAGCAGGTTGAGGTGTAGGTTCCCCCCTCGAGGTCGTCGGGAACGGAGAAACTGAACGTCACATTTGTCTCTTCACCGGATCTGAGCCAGATCATTAATGATTGAGCGGTGATTCCGGGGACAGTGAAGTTCACCTGGGCCTCCCCGAGGACCCCGCCAACGTTCTTCAATGTGACGTTCATCTCGGCCAGTTTACCGATGTCGAAGACGCATCCCTCGGGCAGGGTGACGTTGAATTCTGCCGGGGCTTCGACGTTGAGGGTGAAGTTTCCCTCCTGGAACGGCGTGTGATATGTGAAGAAGTACATCCCCTTGATCAGGTTGTAGAGCAGTACGTTGCTCATGTTTCCGCCCGGAGGCAGAGTCACAGGCCTGATGGTCTCCTCGCCGTCCAGGGTGAACGTCGCGTTGAAGAGGGCCTCCATGAGCCCGTCGTTGGTGAAGTTATACGGGATCTCGACAGTGCCTTCGAGATAGTAGGAGGCCGGGGAGATCACCATCGAGAGGTTCTCTCCGTATGTTATATTCGCCTCGAGGGTCGTGTTCACATATCCCGTGATCTCCACGGTCAGGGTCTTGTTCTCGGTGATGGCCATCTGCTTCTGGATCAACATCCCATAGCCGGGGGGGATCGAGTGGTGGGTGATGTCGCCGTCGAAGTCGACATCGAGCTCCAGGGTTATCCTTCCCGGGTTCTCCAGTTCCAGCGAGACATTGAAGGGATCGCTGCCCACCATGTCCGGCGCGTCTAGTGTGGCGTTCAGCTGAGGGTCGGCTATCTCGATGTCCACTGAAAGAAAGTCCCAGAAATCGGGCCCAGTCTCGTTGTCCGCGATCCAACCCATCAGGGTGAAATTTCCTGTCGAGGAGGTGTTGACCTCTGCTACGAGAGTGTTATTTGAGTCCAAAGAATAGTAGTCATCTCTATAGAACTCAGTCCCATTATTGCGAACTGAAAGATAGCCATACACTGTCTCGCTCTCGTTGTTGAACACCTCGACATGGACGGGTATAGTCTCGTTCGGTCTGAATATCTGCCTCCCCGTGTCGAGGGTAACATACACCTTCGAGGCCTTCACGTGGAAGAAGGTGCCGTTTGTGTCGATGATCTGCCCGCTGGAGGAGTACAGTTCAGCGTTCAGATAGAATCTCCCGGGTCCCAGCATAGGAAATGGAAGCTGATACAGGAAGGGTTGGAACGTCGTGTTGACCACAAGTGTACCTGTAACGTCCACCGGAATATCCGTCGAATTAATGAGAGTGAGCAGTGGCCCTTCACACATTTCTACGTATTCGCATTCCTGTTGGGGTGTGCTCGAATAGATCTGGAGCCGGAGTGTGCCACCTGAGATCTCCCCGTCGAGGTTCTCGATGCGGGAGGTGACGTTGATCTCCTGATCGCTCATGTAGATCGGGCTATCGGTCCATGCTGTTAGGTTGGCCTCCAAGCCGTCCACCCAGAGAGGATAGGTCTTAAGATAGGTCTGCGGAGGCGCCCCCGTGTTGTTCAGGAAGAGATGGATTCTATAGTCGCCCT
>CAYONH010000127.1:2773-5686 GCA_964405275.1 uncultured Candidatus Bathyarchaeia archaeon
AGACGCCTCGTCGACGTCGACCCTGACGTAGAGAAACGAATACGGGATGATGTAATAATAACTGGATATCTTTGCGTCTTCCACACGGACCACTTCTATGTCTTTGTATCCGGGGGTGGCGTCGATGGGGATGTCAGCCTCGTAATGGAGAGTTATTTCTCCGTCCGCAGGAAGCTCAATGTATGTGGAATTCATGAAGGGGATATCGGGAATCCTGACCTCGACCGTCTGGTTCCACGAAACCACGGGATTGTTGACGATATGCACGTCGAACTCGAGCCTCTCCCCCACATGATAACTTGTTTTTTCCTTCATGAGGCGAAGCGTCCGTTCGGGTATCTCGAAATGGCTGTACCCGTGGCCTATCGTCGCATTGTAGTATTTCGTGCTGTAGAGGGTCTTGGCGTAGACATAGACGTGCCCAGACTTGGTTAGAGGGAACACGTATTCTGTTTCATAGACCTCTTTGAAGGTCAGGTTCTTGTAGAAAGACTCCTGGTGATATACCTTACCCGCCCCGTCTTCGACTGTTATGTTGACGAAATTCGAAACATTGTCGTTAGTTAAGCTCTTCAAGTACACAGAAAGGGTGACATTGTATTCTTCATCAATCTCTGCGTCGATCTTCGTTATTGTATAGGGCCATAGACCATAAACGCCCCTGGAGACCCTGCTCAACAATTTATAGTTAGTCCCGGTGTCCTCGTAGAACGATGCATACAACCGGTCTCCTCGAACCACGACGGGGATCGAGTAGTTGAAGGTCAGATATTCATCGGCGGCCACGGATACGGTCGTGTTAAGGGCGGAATCCAATTCGGGGTTAGTCGGGGGATAGCCATAGAAGTCGCCACCGTTTTCCCTTATATGATGGGGGAAGCACCAAGCGACGAAAATGTCCTTGGGGGTATCACCCCTATTCCAGATGTGGAACGTGAAAGTCCCATTCTTCCCGAAGTAGTAGACATCCGAGTCGCTCGTCAGGGAGAACGACGTCTCATCCTCCTGGTACACCCACCCCCCAGGGTTGTACGCATACCTGCTCACTGCTATCGCCTGAACGCCATGATCAACGGTCACGTTGTCCAATGTACAGATCTCGTAATCGAGGACCCATACCCCAGTCACGTTCGGCTTGAAGGCGATCCCTATCTCGTGCGTCTTGGAGGGGAGAGCGTCGAATGTTTGTGTCTGATTGTCAACCAGGTCTCCATCTGGGTTCGTAAGGTTGAGGTAGGCTTTGAAGGACGAGACCTGGGAGATGTTGAAGCCTAGGGTGAACGCCTCACCGTAACTGTACCAGACCTCGGAGGTGTCGTTGTAGAGAGTGTAGAGCACCATCCAGATGCCCGGGCTAGAATCGTTGTTGGTATCGTGGAGGAGGTTCACCTCTACGGTAGAGTTGCTTGGCACGGCGGCTGAGACGTTCTCGCGGCTGGTGTTATAGTAGGGATCGATGAGGGTGAATTCCACGACACTCGCAGTGTAGTTCGTTGGGTTGGATACGTTCACCATAATGTCTACGGTCTCACTGACATTGAAGGAAGACCACTTCGGCGAGTAGATGACGGGATTCGAGTAATTATGCTTGTATAGCGTAGGGAAATTAACATGGTAAGCGACCGTGGAGACGGGTTTATTGCTCTGAGCCCAGAGAAAGAGGGATCTCAGAATCTCATCTGCCTGAGGACCAGATGTATAGAACCCCCGCCGGCGCGGATGGATGTCATTGAACACGTGGGTCGCTACGACATGACCGGCGCCGTACTCATAGAGCACCATGGCGGGCATGCCGTTCTTGTTTCGGACGAGGAGAGTGGTCGCATTCACAGGTATCTCCGTGAAGAAACCGTCTATGAGCAGATCGACTTCCAAGGCGCTTGGGATATCTGAAAATATGGGGTGGTATGTGCCCACCGATGCGGATCTCGCCCAGCAGCTCTGATCCTCGGTCCATCCATATCCCTTCAACTCCCCCCCGGGTAGAAGAGAGAAATCAGCGCCCCGCTGCTGGGAGAAGACGATCAATGTACCTCCAAGCTCAACGTATCGTTCCAGTCCGGAACGGATCAATGTCGACCCCCTCAAACCGAAGAGACCGCCAGAGGTGATGACCAAAACGGGGTATTCCCTTGGGTCTATCTCTTGGATATAATCCAAGTCGACGAGAGTCGGATATTCGCCGAACTCGCTGTATATGAAGTCCATCAATCCACCGCGAACCAGAGCGTACGCCCGGTCCAACACCGCTATCGTTGATGTCCTCCCACTCCCGGATACCCACGCCGACGTAGACATCAGCCATTCCGTGGAGACATCATAGTTGTCGTCGGGCCTGTCATTCCCAGGCCTACGCGGCGGCTTCTTTGGAGGGCCATCGTCATCTTCCTCCTCCTCATCCTTGCACTCGGCCCCCCCGGCGCCCTCGACACACGCCTCGCCCGATCCGCAGCTCTTGACACTACCAGAAACATGATGCCAATCGCAGTCATCACACTCGTCCATCCCGACGAAGCCTAGACCTCCGTCACCTGCGCACTTTGACTTCTGCGCACCCTGCTGACAGAGCCCCCCGTAGGAACCGGAGTCAGCGGCGCACTGCCCGAGGCACTCCCCCAGCTGCTGAGCCCCCAACATGTCGGCGAGGAGGTGACCCGCACCGTATGCGCAGCTCAGGGGGGCCCCGGCGAAATCGGCGAAGTTGCCCAGACAACCGATGATGTCATTGGCGTCTTCCGTTATCATGGCTTTAGAGCAGGAATAGGGTATGTTCACGGCCTCCGTCCCGGGGACGCAGCCCGCGAAAGTCTCCGCAAACTCGGTGAAAATGTCATCCCAGTTTATCTCCTTGGCATCGGTGCATCCGTCGAGGCAGTCCCAGTAGCTGCAGCTATAATGGGAAAACAGTCCGCC
>CAYONH010000128.1:0-5676 GCA_964405275.1 uncultured Candidatus Bathyarchaeia archaeon
CGCGCGCTTTGGCGGGCCCGGTGGGATTCGAACCCTGCCCCTAGTGGAGATGTCTCCCGTCTCTTTCCCCTTTTTTAGGGCTCGCGCGCAATAGTGAAACTGATAAATTGTTTATCGACCAATGGGGTTTTGGAAGGTATACTCATGAAGTTCAGGTTAGGGGATATGTCATGGATGGAGGCTGAAGAGGCTTTCGCGAGGAGCGACACAGCGATCATCCCTGTGGGCACGTTCCACGGTCACGGCCCCACCCCGATAGGCATCGACTCCAGCTCCGTGGCCTGGCTCGCGGAGAAGGTGGGCGAGCGGACCGGCCTCATCACCCTGCCGCTGATTCCTTTCGGGGAGAACGACAAGCAGAAGTTCTACCCCGGCTCCATCGCGATAGCCCCGGAGACCCTGGAGCGGTTCTACGTGGACATCTTCAGGAGCCTCAACAGGAATGGAGTACGGAGGGTCATCGTCCTCAACGGCCACGGGGGGAACCGGGAGACCCTCATCAGGGCGGGGAGGGCGGTGAGGGAGTTCGGAGTAGTGGTGGCTATCCCCGAGTGGTGGAGCATAGGCAAGGAGATACTGCCTGATCTCCACCCGGAGAAGGGCTCCTTCATCCAAGAGCTGGCGGTCTCCCTCTTCCTTGGTGGCAAGGAGATCGCCGACCTCAGGGACACCGGTTACAAGGGGGAGTGGGGGGAGAAGTACACGATGAAGGACATCTTCGGGGAGGAGATCAAACCCGTCACCTTCAACAAGTTCGAGTTTAAGGGGGGCTCCATCACAATCCCCGTCCAGGCATGGGACCTTGACGAGGAGGGCCCCCCAGTGCTGGGGAAGGGGGTGGTGGACGACTTATACGAGCGGGGGAAGAAGATCATGGAGGGCCTCGTGGAGTACCTCGTAGAGTTTGCCGAGGCGTTTCAGAAAGTGGACCTCGCCAAGGCCCTGGAATCCAAGGACTGACGACCATTTATACCCCTCATTCTATCCATATGATGAGACAGCTTAGAACACATACTCCTGGGCGCGCGAGGTAAGAACCTGTTGGGGTCGGAGGAGGTCGAGAAATACAGGTACGACAAGTCTGTTTACGTGGGAGTAGTTGGTAAATGTGCCGCTTGTTATTATTGCTTGTACGCGTGCCCAGAGAATGCTATAAAGGACACGAAACCGCCGACCATAGAAGATGCTAGATGCACAAGGTGTATGAAGTGTGTGGAAGCATGCCCACGCAACGTGATGCAAATAATACTTTACTGACAACCACCTAAAGTCATGCTTCAGTAATAACACATTTCTGAGTCTATAAGATACTTTTAGCTGGACTTTACCACACTCACAAGCGAATCCAGCTTAAACCCATCTGGTAAACCTCGCACATCTACAGTGGGTTCAGGCGTTACCGACCAAGCTGCTCAGTAGTTCAACGAAAAGGGTATAAACACATAGAGACGCTTGCACATGACACTATTTTTCTTAAATAGCCAGATTCCTAGTATATAAGGTATGGAAAACAAGGTTTATATTATGTGCATATGAACATAATATGATTGGGTTTGTATAATATCGATCAAAACTACCTGCACAAAAACTGCATGCATTATAAAGATGGATTTTGCACTTTAAACCAAATTTCCGTTAATCCAGATGGGCCTGCTTGTCCAAAATTCACACCTGAAAAGGTAAAAAGGACAGGTGAAGATGAAGGCCAATTTCTGAGTTCTCTGCGATCCAATCAAGAATACTCTTCTCAGAGTGGGCATGGTTACGCCCTTGGCAGAATGATACATGGTCCTGGCAGGGAAAGAAAAAGAAGCACAAACCGCGCGCGCGGTCCGCTAGGCTTCGGTGGCGGTGGCGGTCGCAGACGCGGACGAAGACGCTTTTAAGGTCCGGGCCAATTCTAAATTGTGAAGTGATTCAGGGGATACCCCTTTTTTCGCCAAAAATAAGTCAAATGATTTCTTGACAAAACATAGAGTCTGTTTAGACGCACGCGAGGGCCTACCTCTAATGATCCATCGTTGTTACATATGTGACAAGATCCACGGCTTCTCGCTTCATCTGGGGGGTACCACCTGCCTCGGATAAAATAGTCATCAGCAGCTCTGCATCCCTCACCTGGACTCCACCGCAATAGTCTACGCCACGCCTGAATAGCGGGTCAGGTACTATACTTACTGTCGGCCCCACGACCGCTACCTTCCGGGCTTGGCAAGAGAGTTCAAGAAGTCTGTCCAGTGTCCCATTTGCCATAGCTGAACCCGTTATGACAACAACATCGGACTCGGGCAGCAGCTCCTCGCACGCGGTGTCAGGGTAGACCCCATCCGGGCGCGGGCTGCTGCGCTCTAGGATGTACAACCGCTTTGACTTCCTCCTAAGCGGCTCCATGAACGGCTTGATCATGCCAACCATTGACACCGTGTCCCCGGTGTCCACATCCAAGACGTTTATCAAATTCTCCTTGAGCAGTGGGTAGCGGCCCGGGTCCTCCCTGATCACCGACTGGCTGAGGGCGTTCAAGGTGGCGACACCGAGAATCCTGTTGAAGAGGTTCCACGAGTCCGTGTAGGTGAGCAGCTCCGTTACAGGTATACTCGTGAGGTGCCCGGCGTCGTCCAGTATATCACAGCAGTCGGGGCTGGTCTCAGAGATGAGGCTGTGGCAGACCCCTGCTTCCCCGTTGGACAACTTCACTCCGGTATAGCCCATGCCGAGTACTATCCTCTCCGCGGTAATGGATTCGAGGTCCACTCTAGCCTCAACGATTCCCCGGGCCTCCCTTAGAATGCTCATCGAGGAGGAGTCGGTACCCCGTTTAAATATATTACCTTCCCCGGAGCTACTCGACCCCCTCGCCATGGATGGAGCTTATATCTAGGTCGCGCGCGTGTGGCCTTCTTCTCTTGAGGGTGGAGTTGGGGATGGAGGGGTGTGCGCGCGCGGGTCACAAACCATTATACCCATCTTGACCATGTTGAATCTTAATCTTTTATTAGTCTAGGCGCGAGCGCAAGCCACCTACGGATGGTTATATCAGGGGGTTTTTAGGCCTTTTCCCGGCCTCGATCACCCTGAGGCTGAAGTTGAGCACGAACTCCTCCGGGAAGGCCCTCCAAAGCATTGCCGTCGCCTTGAAACCCGTGCAGTGGCAGGGCGATATCATCCCCAGCCCGAACTTCTTCAGCTCAGCTATAGTCCAATCCAGGTAGTCATCCGATCGCCCGACCAGGTGGGTGCCCCCGAGAAGGCCCTTGATCTCGTCGAATCCGCCCAACCGTCTCACCTGCAGGAGAGTGTTGATGGGCCCGGCGTGGGCGCACCCGGTCATGACCCAGGGCCCGACGCCCCTCACGTCCGCCCACAGGCTCTGGTCGTCCAGAATCTGGTCGTCCACCTCCTCGCCATCGACGACGATTATCCTTCTGCCCGAGCCTGCCGTGGGGGGCGAGATGCGCTCGAATGGCGTCACCCGCTCCACCTGCCCGGTAGTCCACAGCCCTGGAACGACCTCGACGGGCTCCGAGGAGAGCACGGCCTCACCTCCTGCGGCCTCAATATCCGCCAACCCTTCGCCCTCAGGTGGCCCTCCGGGCCTCCTCTGTCCCTCTACGCTCTCGTAGAACCTTTGGAGAAACGTGTGGGGGTGCCCGTAGACCTTGACTCCCCCGTTCATCTGCACCACCTCCACAGTCGCCGCCGTGTGATCACCGTGGCCGTGGCTGATCACCACGGCGTCGATGTCGCTGAGGTTAACCTTCATGAGCTTGACGTTGTGGAGGAGGGCCTCCTTGTTCGCGCTGGTGTCGAAGACCACCTTCCTAGGCGTGCCCCTGGCATCCTCAAGCTCCAGGAGGAAGGAGAGCCCCCATTGACCCAGGCCGCCTGCCTGAACGAGGTTTTCGGCTAGGGTGGTCACTTTCAACGAACCAATAGCATCCATATGTTGGAATCATTGGCAAATGGATTAAAAAGGCTCGCGCGCAGGCAGATTCAATAATTATGAATTTAATAGGAGAACCTACCTCTTTCACCTTTCCTCAGGATGATGTGAGACAGCTATCCCAATTAAACTTGAATCATTGAATTAGCCCGCGCAAGCCCGTTGCTAAATTGCATCCTTTCATCGATGCTTCTCACCATCCAAACATAACAATTGACCTAGGTGTTATTAGTCACCTCGCGCGCGCAATTGATTCTGTGTAAAATATATTGTAGTTTGATATTTTATGGATCTTATACGTCACGCCTCTATTCTAACTGTGTAACTATGTTATGAGGTAATACTTTAAATCTGATAAGACCTTGTGCGCGCGCGTGCGCAGCACGGTCGGCTACAACTTAGATTAGGCAGCCACAGTATCTCGCTCTATGCTTTCATCTCTGTTCAATATAGAAATCAATTCTCCAAGAACTTTCGTATACGTTGGTTGAATATCTCTGGAGAAATCAGAGCAATCGAATGAGCACCAAGCCCTTTTCCAAACATATGATATTCAGCTTTTGGATAAAGTCTCTTTAGACCATTAAAATACTTAAATACGATATCATCTTCAGAAACAGTAATCAACATATTTCCTGCCCAGGCGGATAAATCGTCTACTTCAAAAGTATAGTTTCTCACATAGTCAATCATCAGATCGATATGTGTAATTATCTTCGCTTTTGAGAGTCTTGATTTCAATTCTTTGAAATATCCTTTATACCATTCGAGCCACTTAGTAGAATCATGTTCCAATTCTTCTTTATCCGGTTTCGCAAACAATCTAAATAGTAGTTCTGTTAGGAAAGAAGGCAAGATTCTAAACAGTGTGAAATTGAAACGATAGTAGGTTATTTCACTAGAAGGGTAAAATGTGTGAGCTAGTATAGCTTTGTCAATAATTGCTGGATAATCCCTTAAGAAGCATTGTGCGATTAGTCCGCCTTCGCTATAACCCATCACGTTTACCCTGTCGATATTTTCCGCTCCTAGTATCGCGCTAAGTGCTTTTGAATACTCCTCCATCTTTGCATTGGGCAAGGCAGGGCATGTTGGTGCTATTATCCGATAGTCTTTCTCAAATTCCACAATTTGATGTATCCACATATCGAAATCGGCATATCCACCGTGAAGTAACAACAAAACTTCTTTGCCTTTTTCTGAATCAAAGTAATTCCAAGTAACACCATTTATGCGTAAGCTTTTCTGAGAGTGAGATTCTTCAAAATCTTCTATGAACTTTTGCTGTACACTTGGTATTCTTGAGTAGAATTTTCGTATTCGAGAATATGACATTTCCAATTCTCTTTCCCATCAGCGATATTCTCAATCCGGTTTAGCTGCCTAACTGGTTTATAAGCCAACATATTAATGCTTTATTTCAACAAAACCCATATTATCCGAATTAAATTGCGCGCGCGAATGTGCCAACGTGGTCTGTAGATCAACCATCCATCACACCGCTTAGCATTATGATATTCTGCGAACAAGACTGTGTCGGCCACTCGATTCGAGCGCGCCAAACCCGATAAAAAGACACAACCCCCCCGATCCACCCTCAAATCCCAAGGGGGGGAGGGGGGGGTCATACATCAGACTGTGAAAACCAAGACATCCAACAAACGGAACCAGAAAACGCCCCCGATCACCCTCGATTCATACCAAAAGGGGCACAAATACATGCCCAGTAACAC
>CAYONH010000129.1:0-1815 GCA_964405275.1 uncultured Candidatus Bathyarchaeia archaeon
TGTACGTCAGGAGGGTCGTCTACCCGGGCGACAGGCTCTTCACGCTGCTGAAGATCGACGAGCCCACGGGCTGGTGACCTCCGGGGCACGGGTCGCGCGCGGGTTTAAAGCGAGTTGAGGAGCTCCTCAAGCTCGGGGAGCCTCAAGTCTGTCCGCTCCTTCAGGAGCCCGTAGACCTTCTGGAGATGCTCAGAGGATCTCCTCATATGCTCCTCGGCTCCCGAACGCATGCCCATCTGCTCCGCCCCCCTGTTGAGGGAAGCGGCGATGGACAGGAGCCTCCTGGCGGCGGCTATGACGTCGAAGTATTCAATGTCCAGGGTCTCCTTCCCCGAGATCCGCTCATACATCTCCAGCACGGTGTCCCTCGTCTTGGGGTCGCCATAGGTGCTCATGAGGAGCGCCGTCCACGCGAGGTCCGCCCTGTAGTCCCCGGGTGCAGCCTGCGTCCAATCGAGGACCACCATGGAGCCGTCATCTCGGACCATCACGTTCTGGGTGTGGTAGTCCATGTGGATGACCCTGAGCCCCTCCGGAGTGACGTCTCCCCTGTGGGCCTCAAGCCAGTCGAGCACAGGCTGGAACCAGGTAACCCCCAGATCTCGCATTAGCCCGTTGGCTAGCGAGAATAGGTCGTCCAGGTACCTGTCCGTATCCCCATCCGGGAACCCGGGGATTATGTCGGATCCGTCAAGCCTGTGGAGGTGGACCCAGATCCTAGTGAACTCGGTCATCAGCCTCTCTGCCTCCTCCTCCGAGGCACTCCTGAGCACGTCGGAGAGATTGCTCCCGAACACCCTCTCCATGATGATGAATGAACCGCCAAGCCGCATGTCTTCGCTCTCTAGGTGGAACACCTCTGGCACCGGGAAGCCCATACCGTGAAGCCTGCTCAGGACATTAAACTCGCTTGTCGCCCTCTGGCTGGCCTGATACCCCCGGAAGAGCCTGAGGATCCTATCCTCGGAGACCTTCTGCCCCTCCTCCAGGTACTCGACGACATATACGTAGAGCTGAGCCTCCCACCCGCTGGTGATGTCAGCCAGCTGAGAGATTGTCTGCCCTATCCTGTTAGGGTATAAGCCGCTGTAGTACTCTGAGATCTTCGCCTGAACATCTCCAGTCATCGTAAGGTATCTCTCTCTTACATGTAAGCTACAGGGAGTTAAGGAATTCCTCGTACTCCGGCAGCCTCAGCCCCGTGAGCTCGACGAGGACGTCGTAGACGTTCCTGATGTGATCCGATGCCTCCCGCATCATCTCCACCGCCCCGGGCCTCATACCCTGATTCTCCGCCCCCGCCTCCACGGAGACAGCGACGTCGGTGAGCCTCCTCAGGATGGACAGGGCCTCGAAGAACTGGATATCCTCCATCTCCGTCCCCGAGGTAGCCTCATAGGCCGCTAGGATGGCGTCCCTGACGCTGGGCTCGAGGAACGTCCCGGCGAGGAGCATGAGCCAGGAGAGGTCACTCCTTTTGTCCCCGACGTGGGAGGCCCCCCAGTCGAGCACCACCGGTGAGCCATCCGCCTTGAGCATTATGTTCATGGGGTGGAAGTCTCCGTGGAGTACGGCGGGGGGCATGGGAGTCACTGAACCCTTCCTCTCCTCGAGCCACTCGATGAGGGGCTCCATCCACTCGATGCCGCACTCCGCTGTCACCTCCTTATGCCTCGAGAGCACCCTATCGATGTATTCACGGGTCGATACTCCGGTCCTATCGGGGAATATTTTTGAGATGTCGATGTCGTGGAGCCTTACGAACAGCCCCATCATTATATCCAACACCCCGTTCAGATCCTCCTGGGAGCCGCT
>CAYONH010000129.1:1915-3260 GCA_964405275.1 uncultured Candidatus Bathyarchaeia archaeon
AGTAGAAGAGCCGTGTCTCCCATCCGCTCGTGATATCGCTCACATCGGAGACGACTAGCCCCAGACGGTCCGGATAGAGACTGTGGTACCAGGCCTCGAAGCAGTCTTTGATGAACTCTGGGGCGTCTTCATCGGAGACCTCACTCAGCTTCGCCATGGGTTTTTCCTCTCTCCTCACTTCTCTCTCAAGCACCGTATGCCTATGATGGTCTTGGCGTCCTCGATGGCGTTATTATCCATCATCTTGGTGATCTCCCCTATCTCGTACACCTCGACCTCGATGCTCTCGTCCTCCTCCGGGGACATCCCCACACTCCTCAGCCCCCGTGCCTCGAAGAAGTGGATGACCTCGTCGCTGTACCCCGGAGCCATGTAGCAGCTCAGCAATGCCATCAGCTCCGAGGCTTCGTATCCCGTCTCCTCCCCGAGCTCCCTCCTGGCGCACTCCAGGGGATCCTCCCCCTCCTCGAGAGTGCCTGCGGGTATCTCCAGCAGGGGCTTGCCTACGGCGTACCTGTACTGCCTGACGAGGACTACCCTCCCGTCTGGGAGGACCGGGACGATGGCGACCGCCCCCGGGTGCCTGACGATGTCCCTATGGGTCCTCAGGCCGTTGGGGAGCTCAACCTCGTCCTGGAGGAACCTGAAGTTCCTACCCTCGTGTATCAGTCTCGAGCTTATGGTCTTCTCCATGGCCTGTGCCTCAGTACCTGCTGCGCCCCCAGTAGCCCGCTGTGTAGTCCAGGAGGTGCCTGAGGTCGTTGCGGTCGATGGCGGCCTCGGTCTCCCTCTGAGCCATCTCCAGGACCTCGGCCTCGTCCACGGTCTTCACCACGCGGTTCTCCATGAGGATCTCCCCGTCGACGAGGACCGTGTCCACGTCGTTCCCGTTGACGTAGTAGGCGACCCTGTCGGCCGCCATGTTGAGGGGGTAGATGTGGGGCTTGTAGGCGTCGATGAGGATTATGTCCGCCTTCTTGCCGGCCTCGATGGAGCCCAGCTCCTGGTCGAGCCCCATGGCCCTCGCCGCGTCTACCGTCGCCATCTCCAGGACCTTCCCTGCGGGGAGGACCCTGGAATCCCTGTAGTGGCGCCTGTGGTAGCGCATGCACTGGAACATGTGCCTGAACATGTCGAAGCTCCTGTCGGGGGCCGAGGCGTCGGAGCCCAGCATCACGGTGACCCCGGAGTTCAGGAGCTCGGGGACCGGGCACCTGGCCGTCATGGAGGCCACGGCGCTGGGGTTGTGCACTATCCTCGTATCCGTCCTCTTGCAGATCTCGATCTCCTCGTCGGTGAGGTCCGTCGAGTGGGAGAGGAGGGCGTCGGGGCCCAGGATGTCCAG
>CAYONH010000129.1:3360-5646 GCA_964405275.1 uncultured Candidatus Bathyarchaeia archaeon
TCCTTGGGAAGGGAGGCCTCCGGGGGCCCACAGCAAGGTACTCCCGTATCCCGACCCTGCGGACGGCCTCGCAGTGTCTGTCGCCGTACGCGGTGTCGTCGGTCCTCATGACGCTGTCTCCTCCGCCGAAGAATGTCAGGCTGCAGGTCACTCCGAACCTGAGACGCTCCGTGGCGGTCAGGAGGGCCTCAGCCTCCCAGAACTCCTCAGTGGAGCCCCGTGAGTAGACGTCCTCGCAGGCCTTGTACCAGAGCTCGTTGTGCATCCCCAGGCTCTTCAGGAGGCCGTGGCCGGCGTGGCTGTGCCCGTCGAAGAGGCCCGGCATCGCGATCTTGCGTGAGGCGTCTATCACCATGTCGGCCGAGTACTTCGCCGCCATCTCTCCTGATGGGCCCACATCCAGGATGTGTCCATTCTCCACGGCGATGGCCCCGTCCTCAAGGACCCGCCTCTTGGGGTCCATGGTCACGATGGCCCCACCGGATATCAGAACGTCAACCAATGTGGTATGGGATCTAGGACGGGTGTTTTTAACGGTAGCACCCCGGATCCCTCCTAAAAATGGCTTTCACCCTGCAATAGGGGTACATTAATACTAGAAATGTGATTGATATCCGGGAAAATTCATGTCGAAACCAGCTCCTGGAGAAATCCCTATGTTCGATGACAGGCAGACCTCAACATTCTCCATCGTCGCTTACGACCCGGAGAACGGGGACCTGGGCGTCGCCGTGCAGTCCAAGTACTTCATAGTGGGCCCCGTGGTCCCGTGGGCCGAGGCAGGGGTCGGCGCCGTAGCCACCCAGGCCTTGGTCAACGTCTCCCTTGGGCCGAGGAGCCTCGCCCTCCTCAAGGAGGGGGTGGCGGTTGAGAACATCGTCAACAACCTCATGGAGGAGGACGAGGGGCGGGACAGGAGGCAGCTAGGAGTCGTGGACGCCCGGGGAAACGTCTACTCATACACCGGCAAGGACTGCACCCAGTACGCAGGAGGGAAGACGGGAGAGCACTACGCCATCCAGGGGAACATACTCACAGGGGAGGCCGTGATCGAGGCCATGTCAGAGGCTTACGAGGCAGCCCACGGAGAGCTGGCCGAGCGCCTCGTGGCGGCCCTGGAGGCGGGCGAGGAGGCCGGCGGTGACGCTCGCGGCAGCCAGTCCGCCGCACTCCTCGTGGTGAGGTACGGGGCGGGCAGGGCTGGATACGGCGACCGCTACGTTGACCTCAGGGTCGACGACCACGCGGCGCCTATAACCGAGCTGAGGAGGCTCCTGAACCTTCACTACTCCAACAGCCTGGTCAGCCGGAGTCAGAGTCTCATGGACGACGAGAAGAACGAGGAGGCCCTCGAGGTCGCCCTCAAGGCCGTGATCCTGAGCCCTGAGAGCGACGTAGCCCACCTCGCCCTCTGCAGGGTCTTCTACCTGAACGGGGCTAAGGCGAAGGCAGTCGAGGAGTATAAGATAGCCAAGGCCCTCAACCCCAAGGTCGACTTCAGCGTCAACCGGCAGGAACGGTTGGCCTTCATCTTGGAGGATGAGGAGTTCAAGGGTTCCGAGGAAAAAGAGTAGGACTATCCTGTGTACTCGGGTCGAGCGGCGGTCATCAGTGTCA
This sequence comes from uncultured Candidatus Bathyarchaeia archaeon, assembly GCA_964405275.1. Lineage (GTDB taxonomy): Archaea > Thermoproteota > Bathyarchaeia > TCS64 > TCS64 > BS750m-G28. The sequence goes on from CAYONH010000129.1 coordinate 4,978, forward strand.
TCTGTTCTATCGCGCCCGATCTCCAGACCGTCAGTAAGATCCCCTGATCTGGGGAGACGTGCTCCGCGATGTAGGCGTCCCAGTCACCCCAAGTCCTGATCTCTATCCCGTCGATGGCGGTGATTATGTCCCTAGCAATGTACGCTGGGTCTCCCTGACCATCCGTCGTCTCGATGGCGGCTTCGAGGCCCGCCTCTTCAGCTGGGTAGCCCTCCATGACCTCCATGACGATGATGCCATGCTGATTCGTGTCCACGTTTTGCAGGTTCAGCGATGTGACTATGTTGGGGTTAAGGACGTATCCGAAGAATCCCACGATGGGGTGCGTGTAGGTGCCCTCTTCTACTATCGAGTTCGCGACCCGGTCCACGATGTTGGATGAGACGGCGAAGTTGATGCCGTAGATGGTGCCGGCGTTGGTGATGCCCAGGACGTTCCCGTCGAGGTCGAATAGGGGTCCCCCGGAGCTCCCCGGGGCGATGGAGACGTCGAGCTGGAGGACGGGGACGATGATGGGGGGGATGTCCAGCCTCTCGTTGACCTGGCTGATGATCCCTGAGGAGAGGGCGCCGTAGCTCCCCAGGGGGTTGCCTATCGCCACCGCCTCCTGCCCGATCCAGATCAGCGACGAGTTCGCCAACGTCAGAGGCTCCGAGTCGACGGGCGCCT
>CAYONH010000130.1:0-1770 GCA_964405275.1 uncultured Candidatus Bathyarchaeia archaeon
AGCTCTCTTGCTTAGTTTACTCATTTTTTTTCTTTCCTAATTTTCATTTAAGCTCTCTTTCAGGCAGCCATATCCTGCCTCCGTGGTTAGCTCACGACCCCGGGGTTCAAGGCCTCGGGGCTTACGCGCGACGATTAGATCAGGAATCCATAACTCGATTACTTAAACGTATGTCTACAGAACCTGCACACATGTATACAACATTTCAAAAAATACAAATAAAAACGCATGTAAAAAGGCGATTCCTTAAGATATGTATTAACAATCAGTACCATTATGAGTGTTGAAAAGCGCCTCAGGAAACGTGGTTATGTTAATTTTCAAGGAATAGGGGTGCAAGTTTTTAAGGGAATTAGTTAAATATGTTCATAATAAATTGAACCATATTCAGAGCTCTTCCCTGAAACGCAATGTAGTAAGGCCTCTGAGGCCGTCCTCCTCCATCAAACCATATCCCAGGGAGCTCATGACCCCCAAGATATAACTGCTCAGCAGCTCCGTGAGCTCTTGGGACATCACGAAGCTGACGAGTTCAATTTTTACCAGCAGCCCATCGCGGGTGATGTTCACCTCATCGAGGTTCCAGGAGACGAGGAGGGAGTCCCTGAAGAACGCGAGCGCCTCCTCCCCCAGCATGGCCCTCATGTACTCCCCGTACCACCTCCCCGCCTCCCTCCAGACATCCAGCAACCCTTCCCGGTCCGCCCTGTACAGCTCGGTTACCATGGCGTTGAAGTTGGATCGAGGGACTTGGACGGCTCCGGCCGCCTGAGACACGTTATGGAGATTGAATATGTCGACGGCGTCCTCGAGTTTCCCGCCGATGGCCTCCATCCTTATCGCCTGCTCCAGGGCCTCAGCCGCGAAGTTCGTGAGGGACACCCCCTTCCTGATCGTTATGGCCCTCAACTTATCCACGAGCTCCTCGGGGAGGACCACGAGCTTGGCGCTCTTGGGGGATGCAGTTACCAATGGTCTCACCCTGATCTCTTGAATCTGAGCCTGATTATGCCCTCGGAGTTCTCCTTCTCCTCCAGCCTCATGCCGAAGGTCTCGAAGACCCCCTCCATGAAGAGGCTGTAGACCTCTATGAACCCGGGGGTGAAGCTCTCGCCGACGCATGAGACCCTGATCCCGTCGCCGCGAGTCTTCTCTATGTTGAACACGGAGTTGCCTATGGTCATCAGGTTCATGGCCTCGGCGAAGGTGTCGATCCCGTCGTCCGACCTGTTGGAGAAGTACTTGCCGTACCACCTCCCCGTGTCAAGCCACATCTCCGAGATCCCCTTCTTATTACGAGAATAGGCGAGGTCGACCACGTCGTAGAGGAGCTTCTCGATGGTGAACGTGAAGCCCATCTTCTTGGCCTTCTCGAAGGTCTCCCTCTCGTCCACGACCTCGCTGAGGGAGAGCCCCATCAGGTCAGCCCTCAGGGCCTCCTCAAGGATGTCGTTTACTGTCTTGAAGACAGTCGAATCCCGGCGCTTGGCCAACTCAACGATCCTGTTCGCGAGTTTTGCGTCAGCCGCCATCATCTTTCTCTGGGTCGACACCTTGAGGGTCCTCTCCTATGGATAGGTGGTTTGAATTAAATACTTGACGGAGGCTTCAAAAGGCTTGTTGATGTCAGGACACCTCGAAGCTTCCATGCAGTATAGGATCACATCCTACGTGCATTTTAATTTTATTAATACGGTTTTGGAGCGCCTATCGACCTATCTTGCGTCAATACCAAGGGGAGATGGGCTTATTCCCTGCTCCTAAGGTAGA
>CAYONH010000130.1:1870-4335 GCA_964405275.1 uncultured Candidatus Bathyarchaeia archaeon
GTACCTGTGTTGCCCCAGTCGTCCTCCGCTTCGAAGACGTAGTTGACGACGGTCCCTGGCGCCACAAGGGGAACCATTACGCTGTATAGACCATCAACCTCTAATTCGACGGATACCGGTTTCCAGGTCTCAGCGTCGTCTGTGGAGTAGCTGAACGATACCTCTTCGATGGGTGAGACGTCTGTGACGTTGACCACCAGCCTCGTGAGCTCCTCGGACTCTGAGAACTCGGGGGGATCTATGAGTTCAAGGCTCGGCGGGTCGAAGTCCGTCTGCGGGACGAATGTGTAGCTTCCCTGCACTTCGCCCACGTTGCCCCGCTCATCCTCCGCCTGGAAGACGTACTCGACCACGGTGTCCCGTTCGACGGCGGGCACGGTGACGCTGTAGTTTCCCCCCTGCTCGATGGTGAGGGGTAGAGCTCTCCAGCTCACACCGCCATTGGTGGAGTAGGAGAATGAGGTCTCTGAGATGCTCAGCTCGTCCTGTATGTTGACGACGAGCCGGGTGGGCTCCTGCTCCTCCACGGTCTCCGGGGCTTCGACGAGCTGGAGGATGGGGGAGTCGAAGTCGGTCTGGACCATGAAGTCGACGGTGCCGTAGCCGTACTCGGCTATGAGGGCGAGATGGTACAGGAGTGTGCCGCTGACCGGGACCTCGAAGTCGATGACCATGTCCTCACCCATCCGCTCACAGCTGGCCATGGCGTCCTCGTCCCTGTAGCCCTGCTGATCCAGGTTGTACCCCCCGTAGACGGTGCTCACCTCTCCGCGCAGCCCAGGCTCCCAGGCGATGGGGATGCCCTCGACCAGCTCCCCCTTGTCGGCCTCCGGGTTCCCCATTATGTACAGCCTCGCCTCGTACATGTCCAGGAACTGGGGGACCTCGACATACACACGAATGTGGTCTGAAGACGAGACGAACTCGTAGGACCACGTCGTGTCCGGGACGGGCTCCTCGTTCACCTTGCCTTTCAGGTACCTCCGGTACCAGGTGTTGCCATCTATGTGTTCCACCACCATCAGGGAGCCGGACTCGGAGGCCTGGCTCTCAATGGCGTCGTTCCTCACGTTGAACCAGTAGTGGCCACCCTCATCGGGGATGAAGTAGCGCCCCAGGCCGTCGTTGCTGACCTGCTCGGGGAGTCCAGCGGACTCGGTATGGGTCGATGTGAGGACCGGGTTGAGACCGTTGATCTTGTAGACGTGGATGTCGTAGTCGGTGAGGTGTGTAGTCGGGTTCGCCCACTCACCCGTCAGGTAGATATGATATTTACGACCTCCCTGGAGGTTGTAGCTGTAGGTGCTGGCGCCGCCTATGGGGATCTCGCCGCTTGATATGGGCACGGCTGGGACGGGCTTGTTCACCAGCGTGAAGTTGCCGAAGATTTCATCTAGATCGATGCCCCTCGCCCAGGGGATTTGAGAGATTGATGAGGAGAAGAGTAGGAGAGCCGCGATACATATCAGCAGAGTGATAAGGACCGATCTGATCCTTCTGCGGTCTACCGTGAAGTCGGCTCTGCATCCCCATACGGTTCTTTCCATTTCCTGGGCGGGCTTTAGTCAGTCGAGTATTGATAAAGCGATTATGAACTCCTAATCCCTATCCCCAGTCTCTGATCTTGGGCTTTACTCCGGTAGCTTTCGGTAGATGAGGGTAGTGAAACTGCTGTTCTCCCGTCTACCAGGGGTTGCTCTTCAGCTTGAGGAGCCAGGCTAGGACGTTGGTCAGGTAGTGGATGGGGAGGGTGGCGACCAGGATGGCGATTATGCGGTCCCATGTGGGGAGGGGCTGGAACAGGGAGAGGAGGATGACGGCGAAGACGATGAAGTCCATCTGGTCGGCCAGGGGGAACAGGGCCCCGGGCTTGAGCTTGAGACGGCGCTTGATGAAGCTGACGATGAGGTCTCCGCCGATGGCGCCGACTGCTAGGAGCACGCCCCTCAGGGGTACACCCTGGAGGAAGCCCGTCAGGATCCCCGCCGCCAGGCCCGAGATGGTTCCCCTGACGGTCTTGTGGTCCCCTAGGATGGGCTCGCCGTCCCGCCAGGTGCGTCCTCCGTCGAGGGGGCCTCCGCCTCCCAGGAGGACGGGTGTGGCGTTGGCTAGGTAGGCGGGGAGGAATATGTAGATGGTCTCCGCCATCCAGAGGAGGCTGTCCATGGTCACCATCGCCTCTCCACCTCCTCCAGCCCTGAACCTGCGAGCTTGAACCTGACGGATCTCGGCTCGTCGGTGGGCTTCTCCAGCGTCGCCTGGCGGACGGCCTGGATCGACGTCGACTCAAGCTTGAGCACCGTCTCGGACCAGTATCTGAGGAGCCTGTGGGCGACGGGCTCGACCTGGGGGGTCTCGCCCAGGATGCTGCGGACCTGACCCGTCACGAGGACGGCGGCCTGTTTGGCCTTGGCGGCCTCGGAGAGGAAGCCGAGGTCCCTGTTGAGCTCCTTGTTTGTCTTGAA
>CAYONH010000130.1:4435-5541 GCA_964405275.1 uncultured Candidatus Bathyarchaeia archaeon
CCGTAGACGAGGGAGACCTCTCCGAAGCGGAATCCTCCGCCTAGGAGCTCGTCGATGGGGGGGCAGCCTGTGGGGATACGGTCCAATTGGGTTCCCTTTGTATTCCCTTTCGAGTTTAATAAATTGAGTTATAGGATCTCTATGCGGGTCCTGATGTCGTCGGCTTGCTCGGCGATCAGCGTCTCTGTTTTCTCCTTTGTCACCGCCGTGGTTGCCCCCGTCGCTGTGACGCATGCCGCTCCCGCTGCAACCCCTTTGATGAGTGTCTCGGTCAACTCTCTCTGGGAGGTGGGGAGGAGTGTCTCTGATTCTAGGATGGCCGCTATTACGCCTGCGCAGAATGCGTCTCCGGCTCCCGTGGTGTCGAGGGTGTCCACTTTGAAGGCGGGGACCTTGAGCTTGGCCTCCCCGGTGGATGCGATGAGTCCACTGGAGCCCATGGTGACCATCGCCAGCCTTACTCCCTGCTGGGCTAGGGTCTCCGCTGCCTTGGAGGGGTTCCCCTCTCCTGTTAGTTTCTCGCTCTCCCTGAGGTTGCAGTGGAGGAGGTCGATGAGGTGGAGGCTGCTTCTCAGGTTCCGCCACGCCCCCTCGGTGGGGTCCACGACGTCGACGAATGTCAGTGCGCCCGTCTCACGGGCCTGCTCCAAGACCTGGTCGAGGACGGAGTCGATGTATTTGAGGCCCCCTACAGTGCCCTGGTAGAACATCTCTGGATGGGTCTCCTTTATGGTGGACTCGACGTGCTCGGGGGAGAGCATGGTGTTTGCTGCCAGCTCTGCGTAGAAGCGCCTGTCCTCGCCTTTGACGACGAGGACGACGTTCTTGGAGGTTGGGACGTCTTTCAAACGCTGGGAGTGGACCTCGATACCGTGTCTGGTGAGCTGTTCCTCCATGAAGTCCCCGAACAGGTCTCTGCCGAGGCCTCCGGTGACGGCTATCCCTGTCTGCCCCAGCTTGGCCAGGTTTATGGCGACGTTGGCGGCGTGGCCCCCTGGGTGGAGCTGGATGCCGTGGGGGGCGTAGATTAGGTCTCCGGGGTCGCCGAGGCGGGGCAGGTCGGCCGTTATGATGTCGCACATGAAGCTGCCGGAGCAGAGGACGCG
>CAYONH010000131.1:0-1070 GCA_964405275.1 uncultured Candidatus Bathyarchaeia archaeon
GACTTCAGCCACGTCTACTTCGGACCCTACGCCACCATGATCCTCGGCGACATGGGGGCCGACGTCATAAAGGTGGAGCCCATCTGGGGGGAGGTCGCCCGGGTCTATCCGCCCCTCTTCGGGGAGGTGAGCGGCGTCTTCCACTACCTGGACAGGGACAAGAGGGGGATGACCATCAACCTCAAGGACCCTAAGGGAAAGGAGATCGCCCTCGCCCTGGCAGAGAAGAGCGACATCATCGTGGAGAACTTCAGCCGTGGGGCAATGGACCGGCTGGGGCTGGGCTACGAGGACATCAAGAAGGTGAAGCCCGACATCGTCTACGCCTCCCTCAGCGGCTTCGGACTCGACGGGCCCTACGCGAAGCGTCCAAGCTTCGCCTCCATCGCCTCCGCGATGTCGGGATGGTACAGGCTCACCGGCGACATCGTCGACCGCGAGGGGCCGCCCCTCAGACCCGCTGAGTGGCACGGCGACCTGGACCCCGCCCTCTACGCTGTCGTGGGGATTCTGAGTGCCCTCCTCCACAGGGAGTGGACCGGGGAGGGGCAGATCGTCGATGTCTCCCAGCTTGACTGCATGATCGCACAGAACGGTGTATCCCTCACCAACTACCTGATGTCGGGGCTCCTCCCCTGGGAGCTCAGCGAGAAGTACTCGGGGCTCAGGTTCTTCGGGGCCTTCGAGGCAAAGGACGGATGGGTCTTCATACACACGAGTCCCCGGATGGTTGACAGGCTCATGGAGGGCATGGGTGTCACGAAGCTGGAGAGCGTGGAGGAGCTAAAGGATTGGGTGGCCGAGAGGAACGTCGTGGAGGTCGTCGAGGCGCTGTCGGCGACGGCGGTGCCCGTTGCCCCCGTCTACCATCTGGACCAGATGGTGGAGGACCCCCAGGTCAAGCACCGGGAGATGATAGTCGAGCTGGAGCACCCCAAGGCGGGAACCGTCAGGGGCCCCAACTTCCCCGTAAAGTTCTCCAAAACCCCGGCCGTGGTCACCAGGCCAGCCCCCATGCTGGGCCAGCACAACGAGGAGGTCCTCACCGAGCTCCTGGGGTACCGCAAGGA
>CAYONH010000131.1:1170-5421 GCA_964405275.1 uncultured Candidatus Bathyarchaeia archaeon
CATAACAACCCTCTTCGGGAACATGGCCGGGCGCTACTCCTCCATCTACATGTACGCCCTAGGGGCCTCGGCTGTTGAGATCGGAGCCCTGAGCAGCATCCTATCCATGGTGAGGACCCTCCTCTCCATCCCCGGGGGCATCCTCACGGACAGGGTGAAGCGGATAAAGGGGCTCTACCTCATCGGCAGGCTGCTGATGCTCCCCGTCAACCTCATCATGGCCATGGCCCAGACATTCAACGTCTACTTCTACAGCCGGATCTGGGAGGTCATGGCCTGGAGGGTCACGATGCCCACCTCCAACATCATCAACATCGCCAGCCTCCGCAACGAGGACAGGGTCAAGGGACTGGTCATGCGCCGCACAATCACCTCGGCGTTCGGCCTCATAGCCCCCCTGATAGCCGCCTACGCGGTCACCTACTTCGGCGGTCTGGATAACCCCGACGCCTTCAGGCCCCTGTTCCTGATCCAGTTCGTCGTGGGCCTCATCGTCTTCGGCGTCTTGGCCTTAGGCCTGGAGGAGCCAGAGTTCGAGAGGTCTGAGCCGGAGCCCAACGTCCTCAAGGCGACGTTCGGGATACTCAGACAGGTCCCAGGGCTCAAGATGCTGCTCCTCATGAGCGTCGTGAGGACGTTCTTCATCAACATCAGGATGCCCTACATCCAGCTCTACGCCGTGGAGATCAAGAACGCCGACGCATTCATAATAGGGTTCCAGGGCACCATCTCCACAGCCGTCACCCTCTTCTTCTCAGCCCCCATTGGGCAGCTCGCGGACAGGGTGGGCAGGAGGAAGCTCGCCTACGCTTCACAGGTTGTGATGGCCGCGTGCGTCCTCGCCGCCGTGCTGACCCCGCCGGAGCACCCGGAGTGGCTGCTCCTCTACAGCCTCCTCGCCAGCCTCGGGGGCGCCATGGACATCGGATGGTGGGCCTTCGAGCAGGAGTACGTCCCCCTGAGCATGAGGGGGCGCTGGTCGGGGCTCAGCACCATGGTGACGGCCCTCGTCGGTGTGCCGGCGCCCTTCATCGGGGGGCTCATCTGGGAGTACAACCCTGACCTCCTCTGGTGGCTGAGCTTCGTTTTCTACCTCTTCCTGGCCATACCCCTGAGGATGATGGTGCCGGACAGGAAGGAGACAGTCGCAGAGGACAGGGCCCTGAGCACGTGACGGCCTCACAGAGACCTGCTGACGACCTCGGCGAGGTCCAGGACCTGGATGTCCATCTCAAGGACCCGGGAGGCGTTCCTCATGTTCAGAATGCACGCGGGGCAGCCGGTGACAACCCCCTCCACCTTGAGGGGGGACAGGTCCTCCAGGAGCTTCTGATGCGCCACCTTCCCAGCGAGGACCTCATCGTAGACCATGAGGCCGCCCCCGCCCCCGCAGCAGAGGGTGTGCTCCCTTCGGAGGGGCGGCTCCACGAGCTCGAGGCCCGGGATGGCCCTCAGGACGTTCCTAGGGGGCTCGTAGACGCCGCAGTGCCTCCCAAGGTCGCAGGGGTCATGCCAGGCGTACCTCCCCCTCTGCTCCCCCAGGTCTAACCCCCCTTCTTTGACGAGGGATTCCATCATCTGCGAGGTGTGACGGACCTCGAAGGGGTGTTCGACGTTCAGCCGTCGGTAGACCTTGGTGAAGGCGTAGTAGCACCCAGCGCATCCGGTGACCAGACGCTTGACCCCCATACCCTGTAGGCTCTCAACGGTCCTCGATGCGTTCTCGGCTGCCTCATCCCACAGCCCGAGGAGGTAGAGGACGAGGCCGCAGCAGCCCTCCTCCTCCCCCAGCAGCCCGAAGTCCACCTCTGCTTCCTCCATGACGCTGGCGGTGGACTCCACGATCCCGGGGAGCCTGTAGCTGGTCGAGCACCCCGGCCAGTAGAGGACGTCGTTCCCCCTGTAGGGGCGCTCCTCGGCCAGCTCCTCGTACCACATGGCCCGGTCCTCGGCGGGCATCCCCATCGGGTTCCCCTCCCCCATGATGCCCTCGACGAGGGGCTTGGCCTGCCTCGGAGTCACGCCTTTCTTCACTACCTCGCTCCGTGCGCGGACGATGGCGTTGTTGATCTCGAATCCCTCCAGCGACACCTGGCCGTAGCACTGGCCGCAGGCGGTGCATGTGTAGAGGGAGTCCACGAGCTTCTCAGTGACGGGCAGCTCCCCCTCCAGAAGCCCCCGTGAGAAAAGGAGACGCCCCTTGGAGGAGTAGGTCTCCACCCCGTCGTAGTGGGGCTGCATTATGCAGTAACCGTTGTCGGGGTCGTCGAGGCCCCTCAGCCTGAAGGCGTCCGTCATCCTCAGGGAGTTCACGAGGCGCGTCGGCAGGGACGTGGACTCCTTCAGCTTGCGCTTTCCTTCAGCCTCAGCCTGTTCCATGAGGCGGAGCCTCTCAGCGAGGGATTCGCGGCTAGGAGGCGTCCGTGAATCGACGATCACTACGGGACCGTCCGGCTCTTCCTGCCAGTCATCACCGGTCCGGATGATGCGAACCTTCGATGCCTCAGCGATCTTGTTTAATCGACGCTCTTCGTCCTTGGACAGGCGTCTGAGAACAGCGACGAGGTTGGCGTGGCGCTTGGAGGCGAACTCGCCGTAGAAGGAGTAGACGTAAAGGTCTTCGGGATCGACGAGGACCTTGTCTGACCCGAACTCCATCAGCAGCCATTCAGTGAGGTTGCGCCTCAGAGCCTCATCCGCCATCGGATTGTCCTTCCCCTATGATCCGCCCTAGGAGCCTAAAAAACCGTCCCGTCGTCATCAGGCGCGTTGAACCCCGTGAGTGCTCCATGAGGGACCCCCGAAAGTGTAATGAATCCCTTGGGTGATGGCTTTAGTTGAGATTATAATGGTTCAAGGTTGGGCAGGGAAGACGCTACAGGTAGACCTCTCCACGGGGAAGGTCTCCACGGCTCCCTGGAGGGACGAGGCGAAGCTGTTCCTCGGGGCCAGGGGAGGCAACGCATGGCTGTTCTTCAAACACAGCAAGGTCAACCAGGACCCCTACGACCCCGACGCGCCCCTCATCTTCGGGGCCGGGGCCCTCGCAGGGACAGGACTCATAGGAACCTCCAGAATGGAGGCGACGGCCATCTCGGCTGCGAAGACCGAGGCCCACTCCTATGGGAACGTCGGGATGGGCGGCTCCTGGGCGCCCGAGCTCAAGTTCGCCGGGTACGATAACATTCTTATCAAGGGGAAGGCCGAGAAGCCTGTCTACCTCTGGGTCTACAACGACGAGGTGGAGATCAGGGACGCCGGGGAGATCTGGGGGAACGGGACCTTCAAGACTGAGGCACTCATCAGGGAGGAGCTGGACGACCCTGACATCCAGGTCGCGAGCATCGGACCAGCCGGGGAGAACCTGGCGGTACAGGCGACCATCGAGCAGGGCTACAGGAGCGGGACGCCCATAGGAGCCGCCATGGGGGCGAAGAGGCTCAAGTCCGTGGCGGTCAGGGGCACCAAGCCGGTGAGCGTCCACGACCCCGAGAGGATACTGGAGCTCAACGGGGAGCTCATCGAACAGTACAAGCAGGCCAGAAAGACCACGAGCGGGCTCTCCATCACCCGGAACAGGGGCACGGACGCCTACCTCCAGGGATTCCTCGCAGGCGACGCAGGCGTCGTGGGCAACTACGAGAGCCACGCCTGGAGGGAGAGGCCGGAGGTCATGAGGGCCTACGAGGAGAACTTCCTCGGGGAGTACTACGAGAAGGAGATCGGCTGCTTCGGCTGCCCCTTCCCGTGCCAGCCCCTCTACAACGTCCCCGGGGTGGGCGCCAACATCTGGAGGTGCTACCCCACATACTGGCCCTGGAAGCTCTGGATGACCGACCTCAAGTCAGCGTACTCGTCCACAAGGATGATGACCGACCTCGGCATGGACAGCAAGGAGATCGCCACGTCCATCTCCTGGCTCATGCACCTCTACCACGACGGCAAGATCTCCGACGAGGACCTCGACGGAGTCGACTTCGAGAGGGGAAGCTCCGAGGCCCTCTTCGAGACCGTCAGGAAGATCGCCTACAGGGAAGGCTTCGGTCAGGCACTCGCGGACGGTCCAGTCACCCTCGCGAAGCAGCTGGGGGAGGACGCCGTGAGGTATCTCTACCAAAACCAGGGGCTCACCATGAGGACCTTCGAGTTCCGAGCCGAGCCTGGAACCGCCCTCGGCGAGGCCATCTCGGCGAGGGGGAACAGCCTCAGGGCCACCACCTACCACGTCGTCCTCTGGGACAAGCCCGCCAA
>CAYONH010000132.1:0-5372 GCA_964405275.1 uncultured Candidatus Bathyarchaeia archaeon
CGTAAGCTATGCTACGACTGCGTAGGATGGGAAGACGAGGCTGACGACGAGAGCGATGCCGACGTCGACGACTGGGACGACGGATGGGACAGCAACGGGCCCAACTAGAAAGAAGTCACCACTCATAAGCCGACAGCATTTTTCTCATTTCACCGCCAACCCAGAGGTGATCCCAGTTACCATAGGAAAGATTCTTTACGTCTTACTGATCTATACCTTGAGTCAATGGCAGAACATGGTGCCCCGGGACGCGTGAGCTTCGGACTAGGGGACGCCATGAGACTGGGCTACGACTACATCAAGAAGCGGCGTGACCGGGCGCTCATCAACATCGCATCGGTCGCCCTGGGGATCGCCTTCCTCGCGACGCTCCTCCTCACGGACTCCTTCTACAGGGCGTTCGTCGCCGCTGGGGGAGCCCACCTGAGCATAGAGTCCTACCAGTACTGGCTTATGTTCGTCGCCCTCATCGTCTCCGTCGTCGGGATCACGAACGCTGTCCTAATCTCGGTCTACGAGAGGTACAGGGAGATCGGGACCCTGAAGTGCATTGGGGCCATGGACAGGCACATCCTCCTCCTCTTCCTCGTGGAGTCCCTCATCCAGGGAGGGATAGGCGGCATACTGGGGTTCATCCTGGGTGTCATCGGAGCCCTCATATCCACAGGCACAACAACGGGCTTCGATATCATCCTCAAGGTCCCTGCAACCGAGCTACTGATCCTTTTCCTGGGATCGACGTTCCTCTCGATATTCCTATCAGTGATTGCGACCATCTACCCCGCGCGCCATGCTGCCAAGCTCAACCCCGTGGAGGCACTAAGATATGAGCTTTGACATGATAATCCAGCTTGAGGACCTGACCCGTCACTACGAGATGGGGGGAGTCCAGATAAAGGCCCTTGACGGCGTCGACATAGAGATCAACAGGGGAGAGTACATCTCCATCGTGGGGCCCTCAGGATCAGGGAAGACCACACTGTTCAACCTCGTAGGCGGCCTCGACCGGCCGACCAGGGGGAAGGTCTACATCGACGGCGTCGACATCTCCCAGCTTGACGCCTACGAGCTCGCTTGGCTCAGGTGTCGTAAGATAGGCTACATCTTCCAGACGTTCAACCTGATACCCGTCCTCACAGCCCTGGAGAACGTGTCACTGCCCACCGTCTTCGCAGGCGTGCCCAGGGACGAGGGGCTCGAGAAGGCCCAGAAGCTCCTGACATCTGTGGGCCTCGGAGAGAGGGTCCACCACAGGCCCGGGGAGCTCTCCGCAGGACAGCAGCAGCGGGTGGCCATCGCCCGGGCCATGGCGAACGACCCGGCGATAATCCTGGCTGATGAGCCCACAGGGAACCTGGACCTGAACACCGGGATGGAGATCATCGACCTCCTCCACGGGCTCAACAAGACCCGGGGGATGACACTGATAGCGGCCACCCACGACCTCAAGATGATCACCGCCAGCGACCGCGTGGTCTGGATGCGGGACGGTGCGATAGAGAAGATCGAGAGAGGCTAGGAAGTCAGTCCTTCCCGGACCCGATGATCCTGGTCTGGCTTGTGCTCCACCTCATGACTATCATCCTCATCAGGGACCCCACCTCGTGGGACCACTGCCGCTCCCCCAACGAGGACAGCTTCACCTCCACCTCCCTTTCACCGTTCTCCGTGATGATCAGCGTGTTCCGTGTGTAGATCTCCCCGACGGTGAAGTTAGTCGAGGCGTATACGAAGGAGATATTCACCATCTTGTCCTCCTCGTCGACCTTTATCATCGAGGTCTTCTTCGTCATGTCCGTCTCCAACGCCCTCAGCTCCCCCAGGACGTACTCCTTGAAGCTGGGCACCTGCTCAGGGAGGAGCCTGACGGGCATCGCGATCTCCCAGGGCCTGAACGCCCCCTCCTTCTCCCCCGAGATCCTCCACCTCCTCTGGAGGGACGGGGTGATCACCGTGGAGCTCCTGAGCGAGGCGATGGCCCCCATGACGACCGCCGTCATGGCGATGCCGATGGAGGCCAGGCTCCAGAAGGCGGAGACCTTCTGCTCGACCTCCAGCGCCACGCCGAACAGGGACATCCCCTTGTACAGGACCATCCCCATGAGGTAGCCTATCCCGCCCCCCGTGAGGCCGATTATGGAGGCCTCCGCCACGAAGATGGTGCCGATCTGGGAGGGGTTGAGGCCCACCGACGAGAGGATGTGGATCTCCTTCCTCCTCTCGTACATCGAGTTTAGCATCGTGACCACGACGTTGAGGACGACGATCGCCCAGGGGACTAACAGGGGGAGCCCCTTCCCCTCAAGGTAGCTACCCATCAGGGCCACGTGGACCCCGGCCTCCGAGGCGGACCACGCCCAGTATCCCCTCTCAAGGGCGAGCCTCTCCGCGAGGACGCCCACGTCGACGCCCTCGTTGACGGACACGTCTACCCTGGAGACCCTGACGAGGGGAAGGTTCATCGCAGTCGTCAGGTCGAGGAGGACTATCTCGTCTGTCTCGCAGCGCACGATTTGGTACATGGGTTGCTCCTCCGGGGGGTTCATGTTCTCCTCCTTCCCGGGTAGATAGCTCGAGCCATCGAGGTCCCTCAACGCCCAGAGGGAGGCGTCGTCGAAGACTCCCTCCAGCACCAGCTCCATGCCCCCCAGGAGGAGGGTTTCGCCGACGTCAACATCCAATGTGTCTCGGAGATCCTCCGAGATGACGACCCCTCCCTCCGAGGGGAGCTGCCCCTCCTCGAGCACCGAGCTGAGGCCCAGGACCTTGTCCTCAAGGGCGGAGTCGAAGCCCACGACGCCGTATATGCGCACCCCGTTCAATGTGGTGACGGGTCGGATCGAGGGAAGATTCTCAGCCTTCTGCGAGGCAAGTGCGACCTCAGGCTGCCTTATGAGCCATTCCAGGCTCACGCCTCCCTCCGGGAGGAACGCGGGGGTCTCGAAGGAGTAGCCTGCAGTGCGGAGCAGGACCCCGTTCACAGGAGTGGGGGCCGCTGAGATCCTCCTGACGAGGAGGTCGTGGGTCTCGGAGAAGGAGGTAAGGGTCACGAAGCTCATGACAAGCACCGTAACCGAGATCAGCGTAAGCAGGAACCTGAGACGCCGGCGCCTGATGCTCCTCTTCGCCATGGAGAAGATGGGGACCAATATGTTACGCAGTGGCACCATCCCCCTCCTGCCCGCGCCCTTCATCCAGCGGGGCAGGAGGATCGCCAGGAACAGGGATCCAAGGAGGGAGAGCACCCCCGCCTGGAGGAAACCCATGAACGGGACAAGGGCGCTACCAGGGTACGCCACGTAGAGGACGGCCAGGAAGCAGGCGTAGACGGCGGCGCTCCCCAAGATCTTCGTGGGGTCGCTGTTCGTGAGGAGGAAGGCAATCGTCGTGGAGGTCAGGGCCAGGAACACGACGATTATGTAGACCGACGAGGTCGCGTCGGCCTGCATGTTGATTATCCGAGCTCTGACCTGGGCGAGATCGATGTAGCTCCTCTTGGAGAAGCCGAAGCTCTCGACGTATCGACCGGCGGAGAGGAGTGACTGTGCGTCGGAGAAGGCACCTTCCGCGGTCGCCGTCGTGCTCCTCTCCTTCACCATGTAGAAGCCCTTCTCCACCATGTAGTCGATTCTGGCCTTCACCTCGTCCATCAGGGTGGAGACGATCTCGAGGTTGAAGCCGATGGAATAGGAGCGGACGTCCAGTGAGGCGAGTTCACCCTTGCCAAGGGTCCTACTCCTGTGCTCATCTACCTCGAAGGAGTAGACCTCCAGCCTTACAACGAGGATCGAGGAGTTGACCTCCAGAATGAATGGCTCGCCGGCAGGGACGATGAGATGACTGGGCTCAAGATCCAGGAAGTAGCTCTGACCACTCTCATGGGAGCCATAGAGGATGGGGACACCGTACTGCGTCATCAGCCCCCCCGAATCCGGTTCTAGGACCGCGTAGAGCAGGTTCTCAGGGATGCTGTTGGAGAAGACGAACTGGACATCCCCCTCCAGGAGCAGCGAGGCCCCGGGCCTCAGTGTGATGACCGCCCCCGGATCCAGGAGATCCGCGAACTGGACCCACACGGGCAGATAATCCACCCCAGGCGTGGAGGGGTCGTCGGCGTAGATCGAGACGTTGTACCCGGTGACGGCCTCGTATTCGAGCTCGAAGAAGCCCTCAGCATCAGTGAGCGTCGATGTGAATTGCTTCCTCCCGAACCAGAGGGAGGCCTTGGCGCCCTCCACGGCGAGTCCTTCCTCGTCTACGACTGTCCCCGTGACGAATGACTGAGCGTAAGCGGGCACGTTGAAGAGGAGGGTCGAGGTGAGCGCGCCCAGGAGTATAAGCAGGAGTAGGGCTTTGACGGGGTCTTCCCGACGGTTTGAATATTCGCGCGTCCTCAACGTCCCGATTCCTCTTGAACTTGCACTCCGTTATATTGTTCTTCCCAGATTATCTCAGGTTCACCCTTAAAAACCATAGCAGTGGAGCGCCCTCAGGTGGGTAGTAATTTAAACAGAGTGATCCCTTGTTGCCATGAGGAGCCATGAGCGTCGAGAGGAAGGTGCTATACCTCAAGCCGGGAGCGAAGGCCACAGCCAGCCTCATAGAGGCCGTCAGCGAGAGGGGCAGGGAGGGCGACCTGAAGAGCGTGGTGGTGGCCAGCACCAAGGGCAAGACAGCCATCAAGCTGGGGGAGGCCCTGAAGGACGTGGCCGAGGTCATAAGCGTGACCGAGTTCACCTACTCGGATGACGTCAAGAAGAGCATGAAGAAGCTGGGGATAAAGCCCGTCGAGAAGGCCGACCTCCCCATCCAGGACAGGAGGGAGATGCGCGAGGCACTGATGCTCTTCGGGGCAGGGGTCAAGGCGTCGCTGGAGGTGGCCTCCGTGGCCGCCGAGAAGGATCTGGTGGATGGAAGCGTCATAGCGGTCGCCGGTTCCAAGGGGGGGCTGGACACGGCCCTGGTTGTGAGGCCGTCGCATCCAGCAGATTTCGCCAACCCCGACCCGTCGAAGCGGATGGCGGTGCTCGAGATCCTGGCCCTACCGAGGCAAGGATGAGGGCGTTGAGGATCAAGATATCGACGTCAGCCACCAGAGAGGTCTACGCGGAGCTGACCGACGAGAACCCAGCGACAGCCAAGGCCATCTGGGAGGGCCTCCCAATAGAGGGGAGGGCGAACACGTGGGGAGACGAGATCTACTTCTCAATCCCCGTGGAGGTCGGGGCCGAGAATTCCAAGGAGGTCGTCGAGATGGGGGACCTGGGGTACTGGCCCCCGGGGAGTGCCTTCTGCATCTTCTTCGGCAGGACCCCGGCCAGCAGGGGGGATGAGATCAGGCCCGCCAGCCCCGTGAACGTGTTCGGGAGGGT
>CAYONH010000133.1:0-2243 GCA_964405275.1 uncultured Candidatus Bathyarchaeia archaeon
CCGCCTTGGCTGTGCGGTTCCCGGAACAGTATCTGAGATCGCTATGGTGGATTCTTAGCGGAGTTGTGTAACATCTTTGATGGGCGTACTGTTGGGAATAAATCGAGTTAATATGAAGAAGACTGGCCTGTTAATCAGCGTCATACTGGTACTCAGCATATTCGTTCCCGTCTTCGCCTTCGCGGGGAAGCCCGTTAAGGCTCCTCGCACGCTGGAGAAGAGCGTCTATATCCACTGTTATAAGGGTCACAGCAAGCCCGATTGGGTTGCGGATAAGAAGCCTCAGAAGGATGATGGCCACTCTGACCATTACGCCGTTCTGGGGAAAGGGGTAGTATGGAAGGATGACGATTTGCCACTCACAGTCGAAGTAAATCGCGCGCGCGACATAGTGACACACGAGCTAGGGCACGGGATAGGGCTGGCAGACATCTACGACTGCGAGCTGGAGACGATGTACGGCTACTCAACCGAGGGCGACATCATTAAGAGAGACCTCTACGACGGCGGCATAGCTGGACTGTAAAAGCTCTACGGAAAGTAGAGCCCCATTTTTTATACTGATCGCGTTGTCTTAATGCTATTCCTTTTTCCCGACGTATATTCCGTATCCGAAATATTCGGTGAGGTTAACGGGGGTAAGCCCTCCACTCCTAACTCCCTTCACGAATTCCCTGTAGTCGGAATTTCTCGTATACATGGAGAACCCTCTTACCATGCTCTTCAGCATCCCTCCGTAGCCGTATCTTCGTACCAGCCCCTTGGTCTCCTTCCGGGTGCTGATCTCGCTCACCTCCACGACTAGCTCAGTGAGATCTGCACCCTCAAGTAGACCAGTCCACTCCTCGGGGGTCAATGGCTTCACGGAGGCGCCTAGGTCCTGGGACGCCCATGCCACGACCTCGGGTGGGGGTGGCAACTTGAGCCAGGTTGCCTCGTTGAGACCGACGTACCCTCCCCGCTTGGTCACCCGGGCGTACTCCCTGACCGCTCTCTTCTTGTCCTCGGGGAATGCGGTCACCGACTCGGTGATGACGGCGTCGAAGACTTCATCTTCGAAGGGGAGGTCCTGGGCGTCGGCCACCCTGAACTCTACTCTGTCTTCGAACCCCTCCCTCACGGCCCTCTCCCTGGACCTCTCCACCATCATCTCGACGATGTCCACGCCGACCACCCTGCAACCGTGCCTCTTGGCGATGTAGCAGGATGACTGCCCTGCCCCGCAGCCGACATCGAGGATGTAGCTGCCCTCATCTACATGGCAGAGCTCGAGGATCCTCTCGGTCGCCTCGAGGCCTCCTAGGTGCTTCGTGAGGCCTACCTCTGCTGCATAGTCGAAGAAGGATGGCTTCTTGCCCGTATGATCGCTCTTCTGGGTCATGTTTTTTTTTCACTTTTTTCGAGTTGGACTCGAATTCGAATATGGCGGTGGCGGATATAAGGATATCGATTTCGACTCGAATTCGAAAACACTATATCATAGAGGGCGCAATAGGCTACGCAATGAGGGAATCCAAGGCCAAGAAGAGGATCCTTGAGACCGCTGACGGGATGTTCAACAGGGTGGGCTACGCCAACCTCAACGTGAACGAGATAGCCCACGAAGCCAAGGTCAGCATCGGCACGCTCTACTACCACTTCCCCGAGGGGAAGACCTCTATCCTCATGGAGGTACGAAGACAGAGAGCAGAGCTCTACGAGAGAAATTTCGCGGAGAAGTTTGACTCTGAGAGTCTCCGGAGTGTGGCGTCCCTCAACGAGGGGCTCGAGTATCTCCTGAAGAACCTGATAGAGATCCACCGCGAAGAGAGGCTGGTCCTGGCCGCCATGGACAGCGAAGTGCTCTCGAACCTGATCTCATACGATCAGGTCGCCGAGTCCGTAGAGGTGAAGGACCTCATGGAGTCCGATGCCAGACAGGTCACCGGCGTACTGCAGACACTCATGGAGATGTACCCTGAGGAAGGCCTCTCCGTTGAAGGCAGAGGAGCTCTGGTCAACAAGGTCATCGACGTGCTCATCCACAGATTCGTGTACGTGGAGTCGACGTTTGGCTCCGAGAGAGAGTTCGTTGATGCCCTGATCAGGATGATTCGTGCTCTCCTGTCGTAAGACTGCCAGAGCGTTTCTATGGATACTTCAGTGATGTTACCTCTATCGGGCCTCACCGTAACTCCTCCTAGGACTTTGCGTGCGTAAATAGTTACTCTACAAGGGGTAGGAATGATACATCATGATGCGGG
>CAYONH010000133.1:2343-5285 GCA_964405275.1 uncultured Candidatus Bathyarchaeia archaeon
GCGAAGACGTTAGCGATCTTCTCAGTGTTATTGTGATGATATGAAAACAGAACTAACAGCGACTTCATTGGAAGCACATCTTCTCCTATGTTTTATTGGAGTAGTAAGATTTTCGGATCTATAAATGCACGCGCGTGAGTAAATAATTAAAAAAAGGGTAACTTGAGAGTCTATTCTATTCTGGTTCAACTACAACGGCAGTTCCAGTGGCTGAGATCAACGTAATATAGAACTCCCCGCCCATATCGGAGGTCTCTAGATCTAGCCCTACGATGGCGTTGGCACCTAGTCTCTCCGCTTTTTCCATGGCGCGTTCAACAGCTTCGAGTCTAGCTTTCTCTATCTCCTGCGTGAAGGCGGTAACCTCACCTCCCAAAAGGGCTTGGATTGATCCCCAGATCACTCCTCCTACTCCCCTTGTTCTCGGGGATAACCCAGTTACCATTCCAACTACCTTTGTTATTTTATACCCTTGAATTTCAGGGGTGGTAACCACTTTGTCACTACTAATCATTTTTTTCACTCATTTCAGTATATAGTCTCTATATAATATAAATTTACACGCGTAGACGGCACGCATTCGAACGCGTATTCACTATAGACAGGATCTCCCCCTGATACAAAGTCTCGTTTGAGGCCCCCGATAAAAAAAAGGGGGAAAATACGTCGATTATTCATTGATACTTAGGAATGAGGTAGATGCACTACGCTTAGAAACTTTAATTGGAAAGGAATCGAAGGCCTAGAGAAATGAAAGTGCGCACGATACGCTCGTTAAAATATTTATAAATAATCATATTAGGCTATTAGGGAATGTCAGAATCGGAAGAAATTTTCACGGTTTTTAGGAGATCCTGGAAAACCCTCCTGAAGTGGATATTTCGCGTACATGGCTTGCCAGAAATCACTGTCGATGAATTATTTGAGCACATAAACTCTGATCAGCCTCCAGTCTTAATTGATATTCGAGGTGATGAGGACTACAATGGAGTTGGAGACTCAAAATATGGACACATCCCCAATGCCATGTCGATCCCCATCTTGGAGTTAGAATCACACATAGAGGATCTTGAATCATTTAAAGAAAGGGAGATAGTTACAATGTGCCCTGGAGGTGGATTATCTTTAGCTGCCGTTGAAATCTTGACTGAAGCAGGCTTCAAGGATGCCAACAGCCAGACATTGGCCAGGTTATCTGGACCAAATAGACCGGGCACAAAAGCAACACTCGTGAGGGGTGCGGCCGTCACAATTATGAATAACACTCCCACAATTCTAGCGGACTTTCTTGGATCCATATTATCTCGCTCATCCAGCATTATGCACGCCACTCGATTAGAGAACCATTAACCTTTCGCTGGTTCTTAGTCCCATTGTACACACCTCAACCGAGTGAGCATCCGATTATTGAGCGTCGCATGTACGCGCAGACTTGTTATAAATCATTTATTCATCCTGAACTCAAGTAGAAGTGGACCAACTTGGACGCCCAGAAGGAGCAGCTACTACAGAGGGTCGAGGCGGACCGTGAGAAACTCATCAACTTCTTCAGCCGATTCATCCAGGCCAAGAGTCCAAACCCCCCGGGGGACACCAGAGAGGCTGCCCAGCGCATCCTCCGGCTCCTGGACGAGGAGGACCTCCCATACAGGATCATCGCACCCCAGGAGACGATGCCCAACATCGTGGCCTCGTTCGACTGCGGAGCACCCGGGAAGCACCTTGTCCTCAACGGGCACATCGACGTCTACCCGGTGGGAGACGCCAAGGACTGGGTGCACGACCCGTGGGGCGGCACGATAGCCGACGGGCGGATATACGGGAGGGGGGCCAACGACATGAAGTGCGGGACCACGGCCTCCATCTTCACATACGCCTACCTCCACAGGATTCGGGACCAGCTTAGGGGTAAGCTGACGCTGACCTGCGTCTCCGACGAGGAGACGTTCGGCCCCTGGGGGGCCCGCTACCTCATGGAGCACCACCCCGAGGTACACGGGGACACCCTCCTCAACGGTGAGCCCTGCGCCCACGAGATCCGCTTCGGCGAGAAGGGCATACTCTGGCTAACGTTCACAATAAAGACCCCGGGGGCCCACGGCGCCTATCAGCACGCAAGCCCCAGCGCCACGAAGATAGCCGCGCGCCTCATGCTGAAGCTAGACGAGGCCATGGGCAACTTCGAGTACTCAGCCCCGGAGAACGTCAGGGAGGCCCTGGAGGGGGCGAGGGAGACTATAGAGAGGTCATATGGGGCGGGGGCTTTCGAGACGCTCCAGAAGACCACCGTAAACTACGGGACCATCCACGGTGGCCTGAAGGTAAACATGATCCCGGGGGAGGTGAAAATAGAGGCAGATATCAGACTCCCCGTGGGCCAGGAGAGGGATGAGGTCCTGGCTGAGGTGGCCAGGGTGGTCGCCGGCTTCCCGGAGGTGAGCTACGAGGAGGTCAACTACACGGCCCCCAGCCACTGCGATCCTGACGGCGAGATGGTGGGCATCCTGCAGGGGAACATCGAGCGGGTCAGGGGGCTCAGGGCTAAGGCCCTCATCGCCATGGGGGGCACCGACGCCCGCCTGTGGCGCTATGAGGGGATCCCGGCCTACGTCTACGGGCCATATCCCAAGAGCATGGGGTCTTCGGACGAGTACGTGGAGGTGGAGGAGTTCATAGACGTCGTGAAGATCCACCTCCTCTCCGCGTACGACTACCTGAAAAAGGCATAACGACCATCCTCCTCACGCATGGAAGGCCGTTACATCCCAAGCCCTCTAATACTCTGACCACACCCTAGAATACTGGACCAGATGAGGGAATTATCATGCCTGGAGTAATTAAGAAGATCAAAGGATGCGGGTTCCATCACCTCTCCATGAGGGTCCGGGACCTGGATGCATCCATCAAGTTCTACACCGAAGGGCTTGGCTTCGTCGAACGGT
>CAYONH010000134.1:0-5134 GCA_964405275.1 uncultured Candidatus Bathyarchaeia archaeon
CTTAGGACCTGATGGACTAGTCCTCCGTGGGTTCGAACCCCACCCCCCGCACCATCTTCCTTGTGGTGGGGGTGTGTCCCTCCCCCCTGTTTGTGGGGGGGTTTTGTTTGGGGTTGTTTTTCTTGTTTTTTCTGTGTTTTGCGGGTTTTTCGGTGTTCTTTTGGGGTTGTTTTGGTGCTGGGTGGCTACTGTTTTGCTACTGGTTTGCTTGAGTGGGTGGGGGGTTGTTTTGTCTGTTGGCGGGTTGGAGGGGGGGGTGTCGTGTTGGCGGTTTTCCTTTGTTTGTGCATGGTGTTTTCTGATGTGTTTGTGATTGGGGAAGAGGCGGGAGATATCTCTAATGGGGGCAGGGTTTGAACCCCATCCCCCGTGCCATTCCTCCTGATGTGAATGGTAGCGTGTGATAAGCGATTTATTTTCTGTTGCGACTGGCAGGGGATAAGGGTTCCCGAGCGGGTCGGTGGGTGGTCATAAGGTTTTTCTGTTGTAGTCACGTGTGATGGCGGCGAGTCTTTCTGATGTATTCTTCAATGAATGGTGTTCCTGGGGAAAATATCTGACTGGTTAAAATCTGTGGTGCGCCCGATGTCATAGTGAAGAAAGGGGAAAGAGACGGGAGATGTCTCCAACGGGGGATGGGTTCGAATCCTACCGCCTGCGCACTAACTGCCATTGCCCCATGTCTCTTTGAGGTGCACCATCGACGACTCGGGTAGAGGCCCCTTTCCCGAGCATGCCGCTGCCTCCTCGACCTGTCCAAGGTTTGAGAATCCGACCAGTACAACAGAGACGCCAGTATGCATCAGGACGAACCGGATCGCGGCCTTGGGGAGGCTGGAGACATCGCCCGAGACCAGGAAATCGAGGCCCTTCGCCCTCGCCTCGTCGTCTCGGTACCCTCCTCCAGGAACCATGGGTCCGCCCACCCTCGGCGAAGCGTGCCCAGAACGGGCCCTCTCGCTGCCAACCGCGCCCGCAGCCATGACCCGGATCGCCGCGACTCCCATCTCTTGCTCCATCGCGTGATCGATCAGCCTCTTGAAATCGTAGCCTTTGAACCCATTCGGAATCTCCCATCCGGCGCTGGGATTGATTAAATTACAGTACGACTGCACAACATCGAAGCGACCGCATTCCACGACCCTGTGGAGAGCCTCGGCCTCTCCGAGGCCGGTGAACCCTATAAAGCGTGTTAGCCCCCGTGTGCGCATCGCGTCGAAGGCGTCGGCGACGCCCCCCTCCCCGAGCACATCCTCGACGCCTAATGCTCCTCGCCAGCCCTCGCCGTCCCGCTCCATCGCCACCCGGGAGTGGAGCTGGAGCACGTCCACGGAGTCCGTCCGGAGGCGCCCCAAGCTCGCCTCGAGGGAGCGCTCCACGGCACCCAGAATATCGTCAAGGTCCTCTGCGTCGATCCGGACCTTTGTGGCCACCGTCACATCGGGGCTGAGCTCCTCTAGAACCCTCCCCAGGCTTGTCTCCGACTTGCCGTCCCCGTAGCTCGGGGCGGTGTCGAAGTAGTCGATCCCAAGCTCCAAGGCCCTGGTGACTGCCTCCACCTGCTCCTCGTGGCTCCCCCGGACCATGAGGCCCCCCACGTTTCCGCAGCCGAAACCGATCTCCGAGACCCTGATCCCGGTCCTCCCGAGAACTCTGTACTTCATCGCTCCCCACTCACCCAAGCCTTCACGATACCACGTTGCGGGCGCATGCATTACCAGGCGTAAAATGCAGTAATGCGTTTTCATTATTTACTGCTTTTGATGCGCGCGCGTTATGAGGGGTTAATGTTTGTAACATAGTTTAATATTGAGACAACTATCCAAACAACTACAAGAAGAACTACAGTGTTTCTATTTCTAGTGACCTCATTTTCAGTAAACCACTTTGGCATGAAAGTAACTAGACTGTAAATCGCAATAGCCACCGGATTCATAATGAGCAGTATTGGAAACGTATACAGTAAGCTATTTTTTGATAAAATCACCTCTATTATGAAAGCCAAGACAAGCATAGAGCTGAACAATTGCTTGTCATTCCAGCTTCTTACGTAGATCAAATATGCGAATATTAACGGGTATCCAATATAGAATAACCATATATCTGGCATATGTTGGATCCATCTGGCTGTGTCTGGGTTGAAGGCAGTTGTGTAATCCACTAGCACCCAAATGGATACCCCTGAAAGGAGATACTTCAAGAAAGATCTCATTATTCCTAGTCTTTATGTTTGTTTAGATGTATTTCTAATGCGCGCGCGTTTTAGAATACATGAGAAGGCATCCATCTCGTGTATCTCATTTGGTAATGTTTGTTAATAGTCCTAACTTCGATTCATCGTTCTATGAGAAGCATACTCAAGAGCATTGGAGAAACTATGCTTCAGAGGATAGGAAGAAAACCTTGGATGAGAGTCTTGAGAAATTGGGAAACGTCAAAGTCTATAATGATTTCCCCACGTGGTATAAGGTGAATAGGCCAAGGTTTTGGAAGGATTATTCGATTGACGTTCTGCCCCTCTTTGATGGAATCAAGCCGAACTATTCTGTCCTTGAACATCTCATCTTGGACGTTTTCAATGAATGCGATTCAACACCATATCTATCCGAGGTAAAGTTTAGTGCTTCTCATCATGGGTAAATATGATTTCGCTGATCCTCCTTCACTGTGGGATGATTATAGAGGCATGATTCCTGATCTGACATATCACATGTTGGAAGATTGTGGACATAACCCAATGATGGAGATACAAGAAAAATTCGATAAACTATTGATTGACTAGATAAAGAAACGCTGATTGCGCGCGCACAAATTTAAACAAGGTTTCAGATAGTTCTATGTGTGGTAGTTTTGAGCGAGGAAAAGGACAGGTTGAAGGGTCTTATCGACCACTGGGCTCATCATAATGATGAGCACATGGAAAGGTTTTTGGAGTCAGCTGACAGGGCTAGAGAACTAGGGATTCAGGGTGTGGCAGATGAAATGAGGCTTGCTGCCGAAAAATCAGGCGAGGTTTCCACACATCTTAGAAATGCATTAGAGCAACTTGGAGGGGCATAGTGTGTGTGAGTTTAAGGTGTTTCTAGATGGAAAAAAGATCGCTGAGGATGTTATCTATGCCAAGGTGGAAGGGAAGAAGGTCACTCTAAGGGATGTTCTTGGGGAGCCAGTTGTGGTTGAAGGCGTGGGCATAGTTGAGGTAGATGTTTCGTCGACAAGGCTTGTTTTAGAACGGATCGGTTAGACAATCTACGCGCGCGCTTTACAGTATATTCTATAATTAGCTAAGAATGGATAATTATTTTTACTGAAGCCTCCATCCCCCAAGTATGCTCTCAAAACTCAGAGAAGTCTACAAGGCAATAGCACGTGAACTGAAGAAGACAGGCGCGCGCGCAAACTTTCACGGATAATGCTACAAAACTTTATACGTGATGAAAAGCTGTAGCGCGTGTTGTAAAGCAGGCATCTCCATTGACCAAGTACATTTTCATTACTGGCGGAGTGCTCAGCGGGCTGGGTAAGGGACTCGTGACCTGCTCCATCGGGAAGGCGCTCCAGGTCCGAGGCTTCAACGTCAGCGCGGTGAAGTGCGACCCGTACATAAACGTCGACGCCGGCACAATGAACCCCTACATCCACGGCGAGGTCTTCGTCCTCGACGACGGATACGAGGCCGACATGGACCTCGGCACCTACGAGAGGTTCCTGGGCATCGAGCTCACCGGCATCAACAACATCACCTCGGGCCAGGTCTACGAGCACGTCATCAGGAAGGAACGGGAGGGCGGGTACCTGGGCAGCTGCGTCCAGATAATCCCTCACATCACAGACGAGATAAAACGCCGCCTCCGCCACGTGTCCGAGACGACGAAGGCTGACGTGCTCCTCGTCGAGTGCGGGGGGACCGTCGGCGACTTCGAGGGACTCCCCTTCCTCGAGGCCTTCAGGCAGATGAGGATGGAGGAGGGTAGGGGGAACAGCCTGCTGGTGCACGTGACACTGGTGCCGGTGCTCAGCGCCGTCGGGGAGCCCAAGACGAAGCCGACTCAGCACAGCGTCAAGGAGCTGCGGGCCATAGGCCTACAGCCCGACCTCATCGTGGCCAGGGTCGAGGGAGGGCCCCTGAATGATGACTCCAAGGGGAAGATAGCTCTCTACTGCAGCGTCGAGGAGAGGGCGGTCTACTCGTCTTTGAACGTCGACCCCCTATACGAGCTCCCGATGCTGCTGGAGGAGCAGGGGCTGGGAGAGGTCGTCTGCGAGTACCTTGGCATCGACTCCGAGGAACCCGACTGGACTTCATGGATTGAGATGGTGGAGCGCTTCGAGAGCCCAACCGAGACCGTACGGGTCGCCATGTGTGGCAAGTACGCCGAGCTGGCCGACTGCTACGTCAGCGTCAACGAGTCCCTGAAGCACGCTGGGGCCAAGGCGGGGTGCCACGTCGACATTGTCTGGATAGAGACAGAGGAGTTCGAGGACGATCCCTCGAGCGTCGCTTCACTCTCAGAGTTCGATGGCATCCTGGTTCCAGGAGGCTTTGGCCACAGGGGTGCCGAGGGGAAGATGCTCGCGATCAAGTACGGCAGGGAGGAGGACGTGCCTTTCCTGGGTATCTGTTACGGGATGCAGCTGGCCATCGTCGAGATGGCGAGGAACATGCTGGGGATGGAGGACGCCCACACCACCGAGTGTGACCCTGATACCACCCATCCGGTCATAGACCTCCTCCCTGAGCAGGTGGAGGTGGAGGAGCTTGGTGGGACCATGAGGCTGGGAGCCCACACGGCCATAGTCAAGCCCGGCTCCCTGGCCAACAGGCTGTACGGCTCCACAGAGATCCAGGAGCGCCACCGTCACAGGTGGGAGGTTAACCCAGACTTCTGGGACCGCCTCGAGGAGGCGGGGATCGAGTTCACGGGCTGGAGCCCTGACGGCAGGCTCAAGGAGGTGATGGAGAGGCCCGACAACTACTTCTTCTTCGCAACCCAGTTCCACCCGGAGTTCAAGAGCCGACCCTGGGACGCGTCACCGCCCTACTACGGCTTCATCAAGGCCTGCCTCGATAGAAAGCGAGGAGAGCCTGAGCCTACATTCTGATTTCATGAGGTCCGGAGGCATCTCTGCCCCA
>CAYONH010000135.1:0-5131 GCA_964405275.1 uncultured Candidatus Bathyarchaeia archaeon
GCAGGACGCATTCGACGCAGACCTCTACTTCCAGATGACGGACGACGAGAAGTTCGTGTTCCCATACAACCTAACGCTGGAGCAGACTGTGAGTAACACCTACGACAACGCTCTAGATGTCATCGCCTGTGGCTTCGACGCCGAGAAGACACACATATTCAGCGACACCGAGCACATCGGGCATTTATACAAAATAGCCCTCAAGGTGGGGAAAAGGGTCACATACAGCACTGCGAAGGCAGTATTCGGTTTCCAGGACAGCGACAACATAGGCATGATCTGGTACCCAGCGATGCAAGCCATGACCTGCTTCCTCCAATCGGACAGGGAGGGCACCAACATTCCATGCCTCATCCCCGCGGCCATCGACCAGGACCCATACTGGAGGATGACCCGAGACATCGCCGAGAAGCTGGGCTACTCTAAACCTGCCCAGATCCACGCCAAGTTCCTCCCCGGACTGGGGCAGGGCGGGAAGATGTCATCGAGTCAACCCGAGACGGCCATCTTCACTAAGGACCCACCGGAGGTGGCCGAGAAGAAGATAATGGCGGCATTCACAGGCGGGCAGCCCACCGTTAGGGAGCAGAAGGAGAAGGGAGGGGACCCCACCGTATGCAGCATCTACGCCTACTACTACTTCCTTTTCGAGGAGGACGACGGCAGACTGGTGGACCTGGAGAACGACTGTAGGTCCGGCGCCCTCATCTGCGGAGACTGCAAGGCGAGGCTGGCGAAGGTCATAAGCCGCTTCCTGGTCGACTTCCAGGAGAAGAGGGAGAAGGCCAAGGACGTACTGGACGACTACTTCATTAAGTGAGGTCCAAAGACCTCCCCTCATCTATTTCTTAAACCATCCCTCTCCAATTGGATCGAATTATATAACGTCCATGTAGAATTCGGAGCTTTGTAACGGTTACAACGAAGCTATCCGAACATTCGATTTATACTAAAACTACATGGACCAAGAGGAAATTTCCCTAGAGACACTGAAATCAGCGGTAAAAGAGAAGGGCGCTAAATGGACTCCGGAGGAGACCACCCTCACGCTGCTCTCCACAGAGGAGAAGGCCCAGAGGCTCGGGCTGCTCCCCACGGATATGGAGACGAGCCTCGCAACAGAGCTAGGCCTCGACAAACCTCTGACCAGTAAAGGCAGCGCCAAGAAGACTAGCAAGGCCTCCAACCCCGGCTCCGCGGGGCTCCCATCGAAGATCGACTGGAGGAACGTGAGCGGCGTAAACTGGACGACCTCCATGAAGGACCAGGGCAGCTGCGGCTCATGCGTGGCCTTCGGAACCATCGCAGCCCTGGAGACCCTCCTCCGGAGGAGATGCTACAACGACCCGAACAAGAACATCGACCTCTCCGAGGCCCACCTCCTATTCTGTGGCGGCGGGAGCTGCAACGGATGGCACATGAACCACGCCTGCAACTACCTCAAGGCCAACGGGGTGCCCGACGAGGCCTGCTTCCCATACTCACACGGCCTGAGCACAAAGTCCTGCACAACATGCTCCGACTGGAAGTCCCGGATAGGCCACACAAAGATCCCGAGCTGGACCAACACCAAAGACGTAGAAAAGATGAAGAAAAACCTCGTCGAGAACGGCCCCCAGATAACCGGCATGGCGGTCTACCAAGACTTCTTCAGCTACTCCGGCGGAATCTACGAGCATGTCAGCGGCGGCCTAGCCGGCTACCACTGCGTGGCCGTCGTGGGCTACGACGACCAGAACGAGTGCTGGATATGCAAGAACAGCTGGGGCAAGGGCTGGGGAGAGGCCTATGCCGGTGAACGAGGCTGGTTCAGGATAAAGTACGGTCAGTGTGGCATGGAGGACGTCTTCGGAATGTGGAACATGATCGTCCAGAAGGCAGCGGGATGCGGCTGGGCCAGCCACCTGCTGGTGGACTACTCCTTCACATCGGGGGCAAGAACCCTCTGGGCGTACGCAGGAAACAAGTGGAGGTACAAGAGGATAACGGAGTCACAGGTGAACAGCATAGCGAAGCTGCTCATGGAGGCCAGCAAGATCTGGGTCTGCTGGAAGGACGGTGAGATAACCTTCGCGAGGGCCGTGAAGTAGGTGATAGAACATGAGTGAGGAGAAGATATTCAAGGAGCTTGAGGAAGAGGCGCAGAAGCTCTACGCGTCCATGGAGGCAGGTATTGAACCAGGAGCCCAGATTCCCATGGAAGCGGAGCTGGCGCAGGCGTCAGTGGAAGCCTACGGCAAGGAACCGGAGCTCGTCCAGGTGCTGGGCATCTCAGCCGCCCAGAGCGGAACCGCAACACACGCCCTAGTGGACTACGTTTTCACATCTGCGGTTCGGCGGCTTTGGGCCTACGTCGGGGGCAGCTGGAGGGGCAGGAACATCAACGAAGCCCAGGTAACCGGGATAGCTAAGGTGGTCATGGAGGCCGACAGACTGGACGTCTGGTGGTCTAACAACACGATAAACTTCGTCAGATGCTGGAAGAAGTACTAGCCTCCCAATCTATCCACCTTTTTTCAAAAAACAGGGACCTCGAATCACCTGAGTAAATCTGGCCCCGCACAAGTCGGAGCTACTCAATATCCTTACGAAGGCCCTTTTTCTTAGACTCCTCAAGCTCGTCCTCAGAAGGCAGTAGACCTAAACGCTTTCCCCTCTCTTCAGGTGTGAGCTCTGACATGCTCGTCTCATCAGCCTTCCACTTGGCCCCCTTCTTCCTTATGGCTTCCTTCGTTTTTTTTAGATCCTCTGACAAGAAACCACCATTGAACCTTAGAAAAGGGTCCTAGATAAATATTATATCTTTTTTTCGTGATATACAAGAAGTGAAAGGTGTTTTGAAACCCATTACTAAAAAATTCCTTTTTTTCTAACTATATACGTAAAAAAACACAATTTTTTCAGTTAGTTATTAGATTCATCGTATGCTTTGTCGGAGCAGGGGATCACTATAAATGAAATTAATGAATTGTACCTGAGGAGAGCTAATGGAAGACCATGGAAACGTCATATTCATAGGGACGGTCGAGTCTACGGGCGAGACCTCAACTCTCAGGATATATCCTGAATACTGCCCAGCCCTTCTGGGAATAGAGAGGCACTCCCACCTGATCGTGCTCTACTGGTTTCACCTGCGCGATAACCCCGAACACAGGAAGACGCTCCAAGTCACTCCTCCCAGACACGAGGGGGCACCGCTTACCGGGGTCTTCGCGTGTCGGAGCCCCTCTAGACCGAATCCTATAGGAGTGACGGTCGTGAAGCTTGAACGGATAGATGGATGCAAACTCACAGTCAGCGGCTTGGACGCCCTTGAGGGCTCCCCGATAGTCGACCTAAAACCCTACAACCCAGACAGCGACAGCGTGCCGGAGGCAGAGGCCCCGGGTTACATGAGGCATCTTTAAGCTCTATGATATGGCTCATCGTAACCCAGTTGGTACTGTATATATTGTTACATTTTTTTGTCAGATAATCCTAAATAGGATCTGAGAGTTAGCTTCTCCGAGGAATTTGAATGGTGAAAACCACAGTCTCCACCATCAAGGCTGATGTGGGGAGCCTGGCTGGGCATACCGTCGTCCCTGAGCCCCTCTTCAAGATCGCTAGAGCCAAGATGGCGGAGGCGAAGGAGACGGGGCTGATTAATAGCTACTTCGTGTTCAATGCCGGTGACGACCTGGAGCTCCTCATGACCCACTTCAAGGGGGAGAACAGCGAGGAGATCCATAGTCTGGCCTGGGACACGTTCATAGCGGCGGCCGATAAGGCGAAGGCGCTCAAGCTCTACGGTGCCGGACAGGACCTCCTCGCAGACGCCTTCAGTGGGAACGTACGCGGGATGGGCCCAGGCGTGGCTGAGATGGAGTTCGAGGAGCGGAGAAGCGATCCCATGATAATTTTTGCGGCCGACAAGACCGAGCCCGCCGCTTACAATTACCTCCTCTACAAGGTCTTCGCGGATCCCTTCAACACTGCAGGTCTCGTGATCGACCCCAGGCTAGTCGGCGGCTTCAAGTTCGAGGTCTTAGATGCCTATGAGAGCAAGTCCGTGGTCCTGAAGACCCCGGAAGAAACCTACTCCCTCCTAGCTCTCCTGGGCACAACGGAGAGATACATGATCTCCAAGATATGGCGGGCGTCAGACGATGAGATCGCCGCCGCCTCCAGCACCACGAAGCTCGCTCTCATAGCCGGTAAGTACGTGGGCAAGGACGATCCCGTCTGCATGGTGAGAGGGCAGAGTGGCTTCCCCGCAATGGGGGAGATCACAGCCCCCTTCCTCCACACGTACCTCGTAGCGGGCTGGATGAGGGGCAGCCACTGGGGGCCCTTCATGCCCGTCGGCCTCAAGAACAGCATGTGCACCATGTTCGACGGACCCCCGCGGATCGTCGCCCTGGGGGTTCAGATCGCGGATGGCAAGCTCGCTTCAGACGACGACGGAAAGCCGCTGATAGCTGACATCTTCGAGGACCCAGCCTTCGACTTGGCCAGGAGAGAGGCCCTTGACCTTGCGGCTCACCTACGCCGTATGGGAGAGTTCGAACCCGCGAGGCTCGGACCTGGGGCGATGGAGTACACGACGCTGCCTCAGGTGTTGAAGCAGCTAGAAACCAGGTTCAAAGACGTGTAATCTTCTTAAATAATATGTAATCTGAAAGAATCGGTCTAGTTTTCCAAGGAAAAAGGGGGATGCCCCCCACAACTCAAGTGAAGGTCGCAAGCGATCGCCTCCCTGGAGAATATGTGGGGGATCCTTCACGGGCCCTTCCTTCCCGTAATTTGAATGAGGAATTTTTTTCAATAAAAGTAGTTTATGGACCCTGAAAGCATCACTGAAACGCATATCATGGGTTTGACTGGCTGATTAACACGGTCACCTCTGGATTAGAATGGTAAAAAAAGAGAAAAGTTGTTTTCTTCTATTTCCTGATCATTGGTCCGACGAAGAAGCCGAGAGCCAGTCCTATGACTAGGGCACCTATGGCGTACATCTGCCACGTGCTCGCTGAGCTCTTTGCGGCTGTAACGTCTGCTTCAAGGTCCGTAACACTCGTCTCTAGGGTGGCGACCTCTGACTCCAAGGTGGCGACGCCGGACTCGAGATAGGCGACATCATCCTCAAGGG
>CAYONH010000136.1:0-5094 GCA_964405275.1 uncultured Candidatus Bathyarchaeia archaeon
GAGCTCGTGGAGAGCACGAGGCCGGGGAGGCACACGCTGAAGCTCAAGAAGAGGCTCGACGCCGCCATGATCGAGAAGGGGGCGGTGGAGTTCAGCTTCGAGTCGAGTCTCAGCTTCGCCCGGGGCCCCAGGAGGCCCCACGGGGTCATCAAGCACGGCGACATGCTCTCCCTGGACGTGGGCTGCCGGGTGGACACCGGCTACTGCTCCGACATGGGGAGGACATGGCCCATAACCCTTGACGCCGACGCCCGGGGCTTCCTTGAGAGGGCGGTGACGGCTCAGAGGGAGGGGATCAAGAACATCAGGGAGGGCGTCACGGGGAACGAGGTGCTCCGCGGGGCGCAGAAGCTCAACGGGGAGCTGGGGCTGGGCCGCTGCATCAGGACCGGCCACCAGATCGGCCTAGATGTCCACGACTACACGATGCCCCACGCCCCCAGCTTCGGCCCCATCGAGACCGACGACCAACCCCTCAAGCCTGGGATGACCCTCACCTACGAGCCGAATCGGAGGGACGACGGGCTGGTGATGAGGTGCCACTTCGAGGACATCGTGCTGGTCACCGAGGGCGACCCGGTGGTCCTCAACGAGATGCCCTGGGACCTCCTCTGGTAAACCCCTCCTCTACTCCGTCGCTGATGCACATCATCAGATGGTGTCAGCGATCGCGCGCGCGAATGAGTTCTTAGATCCCATTTACTAATTTCCCTGATCAATAGGTTTATTTATCACACGATTCGCGTGTAGTACCTCCCAAAATGAAATATCTGGAAATTCGTATGGATTTTTGATTTACTTTTTTAATCATATATATAGTCCCGTTTGCTTGATCAAAATGGGCATGTGAGAGAGAGTTTTGGATGTCGTCGATTCTTATAGTGGAGAATTTAGAGAAAAAGTATAAACTTGGCAACATTGAGGTAAACGCGCTACGCGGTATCGATCTTGAGATCAGAGCAGGAGAGTTTGTCGCCATTCTTGGGCCTTCTGGCTCAGGGAAGCCTACGCTCCTGAACCTGTTCAGCGCCCTCGACAGGCCATCTGCGGGCGCGCGCGTCAGCGTAATCTTCGGACTCTATCCGGTATGGCGGGCTGCCCGGCTCAATCCAGTGGAGGCCCTACGATACGAGTGAGGTGAAGAGATGTAAAGACTAAGTATCTTCTGGGAATCTCCGATGTGAAGGAGTCTGGTGTAGTTGGGAATAAGGCTTTCAACCTGTCTCATTTAAAGAAAAATGGATATGTCATTCCAGAAACATTCGTCTGTATCTCTGATGCCCATGAGAAGCATAGGTCAGGAGAAAACGTTAGGGATGAGCTTCGAGAGGAGATAGAGTCTCTTATCCCTTTGAAGAGGAAGTACTCCGTGAGGTCCTCAGCTGATATCGAGGACTCCTCGAGCTACTCGTTCGCAGGGCAATTCAAAACACACCTCAACGTTGAGGGGATTGAGGGTCTTCTCGATTCAATTGAAGATATCTGGGCATCCTCCAGTCTGAGCACCGCAAGCGCATATCTCAGCTCATTTGGGGTCCAAAGAACACCTCGGATGGCCGTCATTCTCCAAGAGATGATCACCTCCGAGATTTCGGGAGTCATCTTCACCAGGAACCCGATCACCGGTCTTGACGAAGAAATTGTGGAGTTAGTAAAAGGTTGTGGTAGTTCCCTCGTGCAAGACGGAGTGACTCCGGAGCGGTGGGTGAAGAAGTGGGGAGGCTGGATAGAGGCTCCCGATAACAAAGAGAACGAGGACGTCGTCAATAGAATCATCAGACAAGCAAAAGAGATGTCAGAGAAGTTTAGGATCCCATTAGACCTTGAATGGGTGTTTGCAGGTGAAAAACTCTATTGGCTTCAGATGAGGCAGATAACAACTCTGAGAAATGTTGATATATACTCCAACAGGATATCACGCGAGTTCCTGCCGGGAATCATCAAACCTCTGATCTGGTCAGTGAACATACCTGTTGTGAACAGCTCCTGGAAGAGACTGTTCAAGGAGCTCATCGGAGGGCAGGCGGATAGGATCGACGTCAATCGACTAGCAAAATCATTCTATTATAGAGCCTACTTTAATATGGGCGTCATAGGGGACCTCTTCGAGCTATTGGGGATGCCCAGAGAGGCTCTGGAGATCCTTGCCGGCATAGAATCCCCCATGGAGGGTCGCCCGAGCTTCCGACCCGGCACTCGGACCATAGTATACTTACCAAGAATGATCTATACCGTTTTCAAGAAGCTCTTCTTCTCAAACGACATCGAGAGATTCCTTCGAAATACGTACGTCGAATTGAGGAGGATGGAGAGCGCAATCCATCTGAAACTTGGGATGGACGAGGCCTTCGATCTGATCGATGAGCTGTTCGAGATCAACACCGAGGCATCATACTTCGTGATAGTGTCTCAGCTCCTGAACAGCATATACAATACGCTTCTGTCGTCGAGGCTGAAGTCCGAGTCCATAGATATTGAGGAAATCTGTTTCCGAGAGTTGAGCGACCGTCTGGGGCCCATCGACCCACGTCAGCATCTATCTAGGCTCAACAGGTTCTATATGGAGATACCGGATTCAGATAAGGCGAGAATTCATAAGGCTCCTCTAGAAGAGCTGAAAGGGTTAGGCGAGTTCCATGGGTTCTCCGCTGAGTTCGAGCAGTTCATGAAGAGGTTCGGGCACCTCAGTGATAGCGGGAATGACTTCTCGAGAGTGACCTGGAGGGAGAATCCGGAGGCGGTCCTCGCCATGATCGCGGGATATCCAGGTGCGGATTCGAAGGTCCATGAGGGACGGGGAGCCTTGGAGGATGCGCTGGGCGGCAGTCGTGTGATCCGGATCATCTACTCCGCCGCGGTAAAGTTCAGGGTGTATCGAGAGTCTGTCAACTTCCTCTACACCTATGGTTATGGATTGTTTCGAAGGTACTTTTTGGCAGTCGGGGATCTAATGGTCGGAGAAGGATTGCTCTCTGAGAGGGATGACGTCTTCTACCTCACATACCGAGAGCTCCGAAGTCTTTCAGGGAATCCTGAGCTGTCGACAGCGTGCAAAAGGACAATATCTGAGTGTAGGGAGGAGATCGAGAGGCATCGCGACTTGATACTGCCTGAGGTCATCTACAACGAGCTTCCAGAGAGCCTGCTGATCGCGGACGAAGCCACGGATCATCTCCGGGGCGTTGCCACGGCGAAGGGCCACTATGTTGGCCCAGTACGGGTGGTGAGGGGGGTCAGAGACTTTGGGA
Source organism: uncultured Candidatus Bathyarchaeia archaeon (assembly GCA_964405275.1). GTDB lineage: Archaea > Thermoproteota > Bathyarchaeia > TCS64 > TCS64 > BS750m-G28. The sequence goes on from CAYONH010000136.1 coordinate 3,249, forward strand.
AGATCCGAGAAGGAGACGTGCTCGTGATTCCTTTCTCCGACGTGAGCTGGACGCCCCTTTTCTCGAAGGCCAGGGCTGTGGTCTCGGAGTCGGGGGGGATCCTCTCCCACTGCTCCATCGTAGCGAGGGAGTATGGCATACCCGCCGTGGTTTCCGTCTCGGGAGCCATGAAACTGGCAGACAGTACGATCGTGGCGGTTGACGGATATCAAGGAGAGGTACGAGTTCTTGAGGAGGCGTGAAAACGATGTTTGAAATTACATTCAGCGTTCTGCTCGGATACCTCGTTGGATCCGTTTCCTTCTCGCGGATCGTGCTGCGGCTGAAGGCGCCAGGACGAGACATCTCAGACCTGGCGATTGAGGTCGGGGGGACCGATGAATCGGAGCCAGTGTCCATATACGGTGCGAACGCGGCTTCGATGATATTAGGCGCCAAGTATGGAATAGCCATCGGGGTTCTTGACATGCTGAAGGCGGCGCTACCGATGATAGTTACAAAGTTCTATATCTTTCCGGGCCGGTTCCACTATCTGCTCGTGTCCATCGGGGCCCTTCTCGGCCACAACTGGCCATTGTATCATCGTTTCATGGGAGGCAGAGGCTTCTCCATCATCTTCGGCAGCTTCATCGTGATAGACTGGTTCGGAGCCATCGTTGAGCCCGTTCTCGGCATATTGCTCGGCATGTTCGTGGCGGGGAATCCGATGATCGCCTATGTCATCTGGCTGTGGTTTCTACCAATTTGGTTCTGGTTTAGATCGTCTTGGGGTACTGCTCAGTTCCTCATAGCGTACTCGCTTGTCGTCATCTCTGTTTTCATGATTGCCACGAGGCCTGAGATCAAGATGGTAACCAACTATATGAAGGCGGGCAGGCTTGAGAACTACCGTGAGGCCCTGTATGAGTCGTCTCCGAGATGGAGAGGGATGAAGCGGATGCAGGATTGGATCAATGAACTGGGAAGAGCGAGATACGCCATAGGTTTTATTGTGCTGGCCGTCACAATTCTCGTTCTTATTAGCCTGTCGCATCTCCCCCCATGGCTCACGCCTTCCTATCCATGAACCGAGTGCAAGGCGATGTATCAGGGAGGTCAGACTGGGTAGCGCTCAGGCAATATACTCTCCGCGAGCGGCGATCATCGCTACGCGCACGCGAGGAGTCGCGGTGGAGGTTGATGGCGAAGGCGTGGCCTGTGGCGCCGTAGATCCAGCTGTCCGTGGCAGGGATGTCGAGGTGGCGGGTGCAGCCGCTGAGGTAGCCCATGTGGCTCACCCAAGTGGGGGTGTAGGTGAGGCCTTCCAGCTTCTTCATGGATAGGGCTTTGTAGAGACTCGTACTAACTTGATTCGGGAGTGTGTTTGGGGAGGGGCTGGGCGCGCGAAATATATGCTCCTAAGCTTGAGGACCTTTATAGTTCTTTAAAACAATCCTTAACAATAGTTTCATAGTTACACTAGAAGCGAGAGGTAATATTACCCAGAATAGCCAAACTATAATTCATTTTGCACTAAGATATTTGCGCGCGCGATCCTTCTCATAGATTCCCAGTTCGATTGCGTGAAAGAGCCTGAGGAGTACCCTCATATTCAGACGGCTCTGTGAGTGGGGTAGATTAGACGCTTCTTGTAACCATCTTGGACGTGAACGTTGAGAACTGTGAGGGGCTCACCACGACACTGACGAGTCAGGGGAAGAAGCTGACAGCTCTGAACGGCTGCAGGTACCTCGGGTTGGGGGAGATTAACCGTTTATTTCTAGAGCTCCATTTAATGCTTAGATAAAAAAAGGGAGGGCTGGGCTACTTTCCCAGCTTCTCTATCTCCTCATCGACCTCCCCGTAC
>CAYONH010000137.1:0-4996 GCA_964405275.1 uncultured Candidatus Bathyarchaeia archaeon
ATGCAGGGAGCGGCTCTCCGAGAACTTCCTGCCGGCCCACGGCTTCGAGAGGGAGCAGGGATGGTCGGCCCTCAGCCCCGAGGCGCCCATCGTCATAGTCAAGCTCGTGGACGTGGTGGACTCCATCGGGCTCATGTCCCCTTACTGAGGTAACCCCAGATTGGACTACCATGAACTCCCCTACGTCACACAGGATTTACCCGGCACAGGAGGCAGGATACGGGAGATCTGTGAGGACTTTGTCGTCGAAGAGATACCCGCCTACGAGCCCGAAGGCACTGGGGAGCACCTCTTCGTCAACCTCACCAGGAGGGGGATGAACACCAGGGACGTCTCGAGGCAGCTGGCGCACCTCTTCGAGCTACCCTACGACTCAATCGGGTACGCGGGGCTGAAGGACAAGCAGTCAGTGGCGACCCAGACGTTCAGCGTCCACACGGGCTCCCTGGACCGGAAGGCGATGGAGGATCTATCCGAGCTGATCTCCGCAGAGCTGTCCTTTAAGGTGAACAGCATGGGGCTCCATCCGAGGAAGATCAGGTCGGGCCACCTCAAGGGGAACCAATTCACCATCAACGTGACGTCCCTCGAGGTGAGCGTCGAGGAGGGGCTGACTAGGGCAAACGATGTCGTTGAGTGGCAAAGAGAAATGGGGCTCCCAAACTTCTACGGCCAGCAGAGGGTTCATACGGAGAACACTAGCAGGGGGCTCGAGATCATCAGGGGGCGCCTCAAGGTCCGCAACAGGTGGCTCAGGCGCTTCCTAATCTCCAGCTATATCGACCTCCTCTGCAACGAATACCTCACCAGGCGCATCGAGACAGGGACGTTCTACAAGCTCATGGAGGGGGATATAGCCAAGAAGCACTCGACTGGGGGCCTCTTCGTGGTCGAGGACGCTGAGGCTGAGCAGGGGCGCTTCGACGCCGGCGAGATCAGCTTCACCGCGCCCATCTACGGACCCAAGATGTGGATGGCGGAAGGCCCCTCAGGCCAACTCGAGAAGGAGATCCTCGAAGACTTCGAGATCACCCTCGACGAGCTCAAGAGGGTGAAGGTCAGGGGCACAAGACGCCTGGGCCGCCTGCTACCCGACATTGAGACCCGTACGACGAGCAGGGGACTTCAGCTCAGCTTCAGCCTCCCCAAGGGCGCCTATGCCACCGTCGTATTACGTGAGATCATGAAGACGGATAGAGTCTAGGCCTCTCTCATGTATACGTGGGCGAATAGCCCCAGTAGAGCCAAGCCGACCAGGCAGGGTAGCAGCATCCCGCTCCAGAGGGCGAATCCTGTCCAGAAGGAGAGGATTAGAGGCAGGCTGTATGAGACGTCAATAGGCACGTTACTACCCATCGCAATTTTGTCTCTCAAAGCAAAGAGTAGCATCCCGTTGTAAAGTCCCCCCGTGACGAGCCAGCCGATGAAGTTCACGGCGGGAACCCCGTAGTAAGAGCCACCCGCATCCCAGCCCCAGAATCCCAAGGCGACCGCAGCGGGATCCAGGACGAGGTCTACGGACACGGTGAGCAGCGTCGCCACAGTGATCAGCCTCCACCCCTTGGATTCAATCAGGTGCGACGCTGCGGTTAGTGAGCCGAGGAGGATGGGCGGATACGCGAACGCAACCGACCAGGGCACCAGCCCGAGCAGCATGTATCCTAGAGCGCCTGAGTACGAGAAGTGGCCATAAGGGAACCCAGTGACGATTGCAATGCCCTCCACGATGACCGCCGCTGCGCTTAGCATCGAGATTATCACGGATGCCCTTGCTTTCCCCATCCATCTTGCGAGGGACACGTACGAGGGCAGAGCCATCCCGATGATGAATAGAAACGATAGTGGTGTGAATCCAGGATGCTCGGGGAATATATACACAAAATAACTGACAAGGAATAAGATGACGCTTGTGGCGATTAAGAGATATCTGGTGGACTTCTTCATACGTGCTCTTTTCTGATAGTTTTCAAGAAAAGGGTTCCTGTCAAGACCGGAGTATTTGAAGTTATAAGATTCAATAGAGAATGTATATTAGAGACGGTTCAAAGAATTTTTTCATGTCCGCAGTTGTCATCGGAGCTGGATTCGGTGGATTGACTGCCGCAGCTCTTCTCGCCCGAGACGGAATCGAGGTTACGGTGCTTGAGAAGAACGAGCAGCCAGGGGGAAGGGCCCGTGTATACAGTGAAAATGGGTTCTCCTTTGACATGGGTCCATCCTGGTACCTCATGCCCGACGTCTTCGAGAAGCTCTTCTCCGAGTTCGATAAAAAGCCCGGGGACTTTTACGATCTCATCAGGATAGACCCCTCGTACAGGATCTTCTTCAACGACGGCTCGGTCACCGATGTCTCCGCTTCCCTCGAGGAGAACTTTGAGCTCTTCGAATCTTTCGAGGAGGGAGGGGGGGAGAAACTCAGGAAGTACTTGGAGAAGGCGGGGAAGCACTACAAGCTCGCCATGGATGAGCTCATCTACAGGGAGTACGAGTCCATCCTGGACATAGTGAGCGGAAGGCTTCTGCTGGAGGGCCTGAGGATGCCCCTCTTCGGCAACATCGACGGCTTCGTAAGCAACATCTTCTCCAACGAGAAGTCGAAGCGCATCCTCGAGTACTCAATCGGATTCATAGGCGGGAGCCCCAAGAACACCCCCGCCCTCTACTACATTATGAACTACGTCGACCTCAATATGGGCGTCTGGTACCCGGCGGAGGGAGGCATCGGTCGGGTGGTCAAGGCCTTCCACGACCTCGCCGTCGAGAACGGGGCCGAGTTTAAGTTCAACACTCCCGTGACGAGGCTTGAGGTCGAAGACGGGAAGGTAAGCAGGATCCACACGGAGGACGGCGTCTACGAGGCGGACATCGTGGTGGTTAACGCTGACTACCCCCACGGAGAGCTGGAGCTCCTCGACGAGGAGAACCGCACGTACGACAAAAGATACTGGGAGGGGAGAACCATCGCACCGTCAGCCCTCGTCCTCTACGTCGGCCTCGACAAGAAGCTGGACAATATGGAGCACCACAACCTCTACCTCGCTGAAGACTGGGACACAGAGTTCGACTCGCTCTTCGACCCTAAGAAGGCAGCGTGGCCCGAGACCCCCTCATACTACGTGAACGTCACGTCGAAGAACGACGCCACCGTCGCACCCACGGGTGGGGAGACCCTCTTCGTCCTCATCCCGCTGGCCCCGGGGCTGGAGGACACAGAGGAGATCAGGGAGAGGTACTACCGGAAGATCATGGGCCACCTTGAGACGCTGGCGGGGGAACCCATCATCGGCCACGAGGTGGTGAAGCGCAAGTTCTGCGTCAACGACTTCAAGGAGGATTACAACGCATACAAGGGAACCGCCCTAGGGCTCACCCACACCCTCCGCCAGACAGCCCTGTTCCGCCCCTCCCACGAGAGCAAGAAGGTGAAAAACCTCTACTACACAGGCCACTACACCCACCCCGGCATAGGGATGCCCATGGCCATAATCTCGTCCCAGATACTCTGCAGCTCCCTGGCCAGGAAGCGGGCGGACCTTTTCAGAGGGCGATCGAGGGAGGACTGATGAGCGACACTTTCGCGAAGATATTCAGGAAGGGCAGCAGGACCTACTTCTACTCGAGCGTCTTCTTCCCCAAGAGCGTCAGGGACGACGTCTTCAAGCTCTACAGCTTCGTCCGGGTCGCCGACGACTACGTAGACACCGTCCCCCAGAAGGTCGACGAGTTCTACGCCTTCAAGGGAAAGTACGAGAGGGCCGTGGAGGGGGAGAGGACGGGGAACATCGTCATCGATTCCTTCGCCGACCTCATGGATCGTAAGGGGTTTGAGAAGGCGTGGGTGGACTCCTTCCTCGGGTCCATGGAGGCGGACATCCACGTGAGCACCTACCCCACGATAGAGAAGCTTCGAACCTACCTCTACGGCTCCGCTGAGGTTATAGGCCTCATGATGGCGAAGGTCATAGGCCTCCCGGCAAGGTCGTACGGGGCTGCGATGCACCTGGGCAGGGCGATGCAGTACGTCAACTTCATCAGGGACATCTCGGAGGACCTCGCCCTCGGCCGCTCATACTTCCCAACAAAAGACATGGAGGAATGCGGCTTGGTTAGCCTCCACCCGGAGTACACGAGCAGGAACCCCTCTGGGTTCGGCAGGTTCGTCGGAAGGCAGCTGGACCGCTACCAGGAGTGGCAGGAGGAGGGAGAGCAAGGCTTCGGATACATCCCCAAGAGGTTCCTGATCCCCATCAAGACAGCCTCGGAGATGTACAAGTGGACCGCCGAGGTGATCAGGAGGAACCCCATGATCGTCTACGCATTGAAGGTGAAGCCCTCCGTACCCAGGGTGGTCTCGAGGATCGGCTACAACGCCCTGTTCGCATGAGGGAGGAGAACCAAGTTAAGGCCCCTGAGAGAGCACATCTCCCTGGCATACAACGTGTCGAGGCCCAGGTTCTGGTTCTACGTGGCCGGGCCCTTCACGGTGGGATGCATCTGGGGCGCTCAGAGGGCCACGGCACTCCTCACACCGGAGTTCTTCGCTTACCTTATCTACTTCCTGTTACCCGCCAACGTCTTCCTCTACGGCGTCAACGACTACTGGGACCACGACACCGACAGGCTCAACCCCAAGAAGGGAGATAAGGAGTACCTGGTTGACCCCTCCGAGAGGTCCACTCTAAAAGTGGTCCTGATCGTGATGACGGTCACCAGCCTCGCTCTCATGGTGTTCCAGAGCTGGGGCCAAAGGCTGGTGTTCGGGGCGTTCTTATTCTTAAGTTACTTCTACAGCGCTAAACCATTGAGGTTTAAGGCCACGCCATTTTTCGATTCTTCCTCTAACTTCCTTTACGCACTTCCTGGCGTCTTCGGCTACCTCCTATTCACCGGCGAGTTTCCCCCCACGATCATTATGCTGGCAGCGCTTCTCCACAGCACGGCTATGCACCTATTCTCTGCGATCCCGGACATCGAGTGGGATAAGAGTGTCAACCTC
>CAYONH010000138.1:0-4985 GCA_964405275.1 uncultured Candidatus Bathyarchaeia archaeon
TCCGGCCCCACCAATTCTAAGATCTAGATGCCCTGAGATTAAGTGATCTCGTTGAGTTTACTCTCAGGAACTGATGATCTGGAGATACTTGTCATGGCTCCATATTCTATATAGGTATTATTGGTTTCAGTGGAAATTGAGAGTATTGGACCTAGCCTCTATCCTGATCGTGGACGACGACGAAGATATCCTAGACCTGTACAGGGAGACGTTGGAGTATAGAGGCTATAGTGTTGAGACTTCTAGAACAGGTCTAGATGCGATAGAGAAGGCGAAGAAGAACAAGTACCAGATAGCCCTGTTGGATGTCGTCCTCCCCGATATCAGGGGAGAAAAGGTCGCGGAGAAACTCAAGAAGATTGACGAATCCATGGAGATCATCTTCATCACGGGTTACTCCCTGTTTCAGGCCTGCATAGAAGCCACTAATATTGGGATAAGCGACATCCTCCTGAAGCCGATTACAGAGGAGGAGCTACTGCTGGCAGTGGAGAACGCCCTACCAGCACAGTAATGGCGGACGGATATCCGCAGGGGGTGACCGCCACTGAAGCTGAGGGGGAAGCTCGTAACAGTCTTTGCGGGAAGCTACATCTTAATCCTCATTGTACTCCAGTTCGCCACCAACACGTTTCTGATGCAGGGGTTCCTCGAGCTTGAGAAGGCGGACATCCAGCAGCAGGCAGAGCTGGGCCTGACCGCCCTGGATTACAGGGTATCGGAGTTGGACACTGCCACTCACGGCTTCGCCGCAGATGATGACGTGTATGACTTCATTCAAGAGAAGAATGTGGAGAATATTGAATCCCTTGTACTTGACTCGACTTTTATGGATTCGGAGATCAACCTGATGCTTATCTTCTCCAATGAAGGTGAACTTGTCTTCAGCAAGGCCTTCGACTTGGTCGATGTGGAGGAGGCTCCCTTCCCTGGCTATGTTGGTGACGAAATCCGTGAAAACGGAGATCTCCTGAACCATCAGAGTACGACCAGCAAGTATTACGGTATAATAAGAACTGCAGAAGGGCCGATGATCGTCGCATCACGGCCCATCATCACAAGTAAGGAGGAGGGCCCAATACGAGGAACGATGGTGTGCGCCCGACGCCTTGACGTGAGGGAAATCGAGACACTGATGGGACTCACCTCATTATCGCTGGAAATAATGGAGCTCGACGAAGACACTGAAGCCGAATACCGAGCCACTCTAGAGAAAATTTCTGAAAAGGATCCTATCGCCATTAGAAAACAAAGCCCCGAGCTGATAGCCGGATACTCACTCATCGAAGACGTATCTCATGAGCCAGCCCTGTTGTTCAAGGTGGAGGCACCGAGAGAGGTCTATCAGTACGGGCTGACCTGCATCACGTATTTCATGGGATCCTTCCTGATAGTCGGAATCACGATCGGGGTGTTGGTGATGTTGGTCATGGACAAGTTGATCATATCTCGACTGACTAAACTTAGTAATGCGGTCAGCAGGGCAGATACACCGTCCTCTGAGTCGACTAGAGTAGAAGCGCCTGATGGTGACGAGATATTTGTGCTGACGAAAAACATCGGAGACATGCTTGAAGTCATGAAGGAATACCAGTTCCGCTTGAAGGAGAGAGAACGGATGGCGACTATCGGAGAGTTATCAGCTATGGTCGGCCACGACCTACGTAACCCTATCCAGGTGGTCTATGGGCTCTGCTCGATACTCAGAAAGAAAGTCGATGATCTCAAGAAGCTCGGAGTAGACGAGGCGGAGATACGCGACCTCGAGTACGTTGACGATGAACTCCACGAGCAGATGCTGTACATGAACAAGATCGTCTCGGACCTGCAAGATTACGCCAAGACCATCAATCTTGCACCTGGCGAAGTCAACATCAGACACGTGATAGAGGACGTCCTCTCATCTGTGAAGGTACCCTCCAACGTCGACGTCTCAGTTATGTTCGACGAAGGCTTCCCCGAGCTATACATCGACGTAAGCCTGATGAGGCGTCTGTACACCAACCTGGTAAACAACGCCGTCCAGGCCATGCCCGATGGTGGAGACTTGACCGTTAGGGGGCATAGTTCTGACAAGTACGCCTTCGTTGACGTAGAGGACACGGGTGTGGGTATCAGCGAGGAGAACATGGGGAAGATATTCAGGCCCCTCTTTACCACGAAGGCGAAGGGGACCGGCCTCGGCCTCTCCGTGTGTGAAAGGATCGTGGAGTCCCATGGCGGAGAGATACGGGTGGAATCCGAGGTGGGAGTCGGCTCCACGTTCACGGTTAGACTGCCCCTAGGTGGAGCCCTGGAGGGGAGCGGATTTCAAACGATGTCAATCGATATCAGCGAGATAGCAGACGCGATTAATCCACAGTCACCTTGAGCCTTCGCGATATCCTGAGTTTCGAGGGCTCATGAGGACGAACTTGTTTACGAGATTGGGCTGATGTAACGTAGACGTAGATTCCGCCCCAAGCCAAGCTCTTACGGGCACATTTCCCGGAACTTTGGCGTTTTTTCGCATAACGTTTTTAAACTCGGCTCTGAAGAAACGTATGCGCTATAAAAAGTATGCATTGAATGGGTTAGCTGCTTCAGGTCGGAGGTGACCCTTTTACATCCTCCCCCTCTGGAATGGCACCTCTTCAAGTATACAATTAGGTGAAAAATGAAATGGCATACATGACAGGACAACCTGTCCTAATCTTGAAGGAAGGAACCGAGCGAAGCCGGGGCAGGGACGCCCGAAGGTCCAACCTCATGGCCGCGCAGATCATATCTGAGGTGCTGAAGTCGACCCTGGGCCCGAGGGGCATGGACAAGATGCTCATCGACAGCCTAGGGGACATCACCATCACCAACGATGGAGCCACCGTGCTCAACGAGATCGACGTGCAGCACCCCGCCGCAAAGATGATTATCGAGGTCGCGAAGACCCAGGACGACGAGGTCGGAGATGGAACCACCACGTCGGTCATCCTTGCGGGCGAGCTGCTCAAGAAGGCCCAGGAGCTCCTGGACGAGGGAATCCACCCATCACTCATCATCGCAGGCTACCAGAAGGCCGCCGAGAAGGCCCTGCAGACCCTGGAAGACGTCGCGTTGGACGTCGACCTTGAGGACCGTGAGACCCTGATGAAGCTGGCCATGACCTCCATGAGGAGCAAGACCGTCGCCAGGGCCCGCGAGGGCCTAGCGAGCATAGTAATCGACGCGATCATGCAGGTCAAGGAGGAGCGGGACGGGCAGACCCTCGCCGATGTGGACGACGTCCAGATCGTGAAGAAGGAGGGCAAGAGCCTCAACGAGACGGAGCTGATACAGGGAGTCATCATTGACAAGGAGGTCGTCCACGCCGCCATGCCCAAGAAGGTCGAGAAGGCGAAGGTCGCCCTCATCGACACAGCGCTGGAGGTGGAGAAGCCCGAGTTCGACGCCGAGATCCGCATCCGAAGTCCCGACGCAATCAAGGCGTTCCTGGACCAGGAGGCCGAGATGCTGAAGAAGATGGTGGACCAGGTCACGGAGTCCGGCGCGAACGTTGTATTCGCACAGAAGGGCATCGACGACATGGCTCAGCACTACCTGGCCAAGGCCGGCGTACTATGCGCCAGGAGGGTCAAGAAGTCCGACATGGAGAAGCTGGCGAAGGCCACCGGCGCAAAGGTGGTCTCCAACCTCTCTGACCTAAAGGCCGAGGACCTGGGACAGTGCGACCTCGTCGAGGAGCGCAAGATCTCCGACGACAAGATGATCTTCGTCGAGGGATGCGACGACCCCCGGTCGGTCGCCATCTTCATCCGGGCGGGCCTGGAGAGGATGATCGACGAGGCCGAGAGAGCTCTAAACGACGCCCTCTACGTCATCAGCGACATAGTGGAAGTGCCCAAGATGGTCCCCGGCGGAGGAGCCGTAGAGACCGAGCTGGCGAAGTCGGTCAGGGCATACGCCCCGAGCGTCGGAGGCAGGGAGCAGCTCTCAATCGAGGCCTTTGGGGACGCCCTCGAGGTCGTGCCCAGGACCCTCGCAGAGAACGCGGGGCTGGACATCATAGACACGATGGTCGCCATCAAGGCCGCCCACGAGAAGAAGGGGGGAGGCAGCATGGGGGTCAACGTCTACGACGAGGGGGTCATCGACATGCTCAAGGAGGGCGTGGTTGAGCCCCTGGTGGTCAAGCAGCAGGCGATAAAGTCAGCGGTCGAGGTCGCGTCCATGATCCTGAGGATAGACGACGTCCTCGCAGCTACTGCGCCGGCCATGCCGGGGGGCGGACCAGGCGGTCCGGGCGGCATGCCCGACATGGACGAGGAGTGAGATGAGTATGAGCGCAAGCGGACAACCCATTATAATCCTCAGGGAAGGCACTGAGCGAAGCAGGGGCGCATCAGCCCGGGACGCCAACATCCAGGCGGCCCAGATCGTCGCCCAGGCCATCAAGACCTCCCTCGGCCCCAAGGGCATGGACAAGATGCTCGTGGACAGCTTCGGCGACGTCACTATCACCAACGACGGAGCTACGATGCTCAAGGAGATGGACATACAGCACCCAGCCGCCAAGATGATGGTGGAGATCTCCAAGACCCAGGATGACGAGGTTGGGGACGGAACCACGACGGTGGTGGTCCTCGCCGGTGAGCTCCTCGGAAACGCCGTGGAGCTCATGGAGAAGAAGGTCCACGCAACGGTCATCATCGACGGCTACAGGGACGCCCAGGAGCAGGCCCTCAAATACCTGGATGAGATCGCCATCAATGTGGACCCAATGGACAAGGAGATCCTCAAGAAGGTCGCAAGGACCAGCATGGCGAGCAAGCTCATCCACGGATACAGTGACTACCTATCAGACATCGCCATCGACGCAATACTCCAGGTCGCCGAAGAGGCCGACGGAGGCTACACGGTGGACCTCGACAACGTCAAGATCGAGAAGAAGCCAGGGGGCTCATTGACTGACACAGAGTTCATCAAGGGCCTCGTCATCGACAAGGAGGCAG
>CAYONH010000139.1:0-4941 GCA_964405275.1 uncultured Candidatus Bathyarchaeia archaeon
CCCGTGGGGCAGGGAGACTGGACGTGGAGGAACTTGAACCCCTTCAGCCCCTTCGCGTACTCTATCTTCCCCACAAGGTCACTTGGATAGGCGATGCTCGCCGTCCCCACGTAGGCCACGTCATGGGCCGCCACGATGAAGGGCAGGTTCTTCCTCTTGGTCCGCTTCCCCCGGCGGATTTCCGATGCCGGCGTCGTCGTGGTCTGCGCGTACTTGGGGGTCGCACCGCTCCTCTGGCCTCCGGTGTTCATGTAGGCCTGGTTGTCGGCGCAGATCCAGAAGACGTTCTCGTTCCGCTCAGCGGCGCCCGAGAGCCCCTGGAGGCCGATGTCAGCGGTCCCCCCGTCCCCGTAGAAGGCGACGACGTTCATGTCATCTATTCCCCTGGCTGCGAGGCCGTTGGTTATACCCGAGACTAAGGCTCCCCCGCCTTCGAAGACGGTCCCCGTGCTGAAGAGGGGGATGTTCCTAGACAGGGTGATCCAGATGCATCCCGGGACGAGGGTGAATATGGTCTTCCTGCCGAAGGCCTTGAAGGCTAGGCGGGCGAGGACGGCGTGTCCGCAGCCCTGGCAGCTCGTGGATCCCCGTGTCACTATCTCCTCGCCGGACATCTTTCCTATCGGTACTGATTTACTCATCTCTTTCACCTCACACCCATTCCACGAGGGGCTCAACCGGCCCCCTCGCGGCCTTCAGCGTCTTCTCCGCAATCCTCCGGACCATCCCGGGGGTCACCTCTTCCCCGGATAGGCCCGTGTGGAACCCTAAGACGCTGGGCTTGTCGTCCACGTCGTAGAGGGCGGACCTCAGCTCGTTGTAGACGACGCCCCCGCTCCCGATGGAGATGTTCCTGTCGATGACGCCGAAGGCGTTGTACCGCTTGGCCATCTTCCTGAACTCCTCGTCGGGGAACGGCCTGAACGTCTTCAGCTTGACGAGCCCCACGTCCTTCCCCTCCTCCCTGAGGCCGTCGATGGTGGGCCTGGCGGTGCTGGCGATGGTGCCCATGGCGACTATCACCGCCTCGGCGCCCTCGCAGTTGTACTCCTCGTAGAGGCCGCCGTAGCTCCTGCCGAAGACCCTGCCGAACTCCTCGTCCACCTCCACGATGACCTCCTTGGCGTTCATCATGTTCTCGTGGTGGTCTATCCAGGCCTTCTGGGTGCCGTATCCCCCAGCCCCCCTAGACATGTTGGCCCTCCACTCCTCGATGGTCATATCGGGATGGGGGGCGCTCCTCGCCTTGAAGGGCGGCAGGAAACCGTCCACCAGGTCCTGGTCCGGTATCTCCACGGGCTCCGCCGTGTAGCTCAGGATGTAGCCGTCTAGGCCCAGCGCCACGGGTAGGTAGACCCTGTCGTCCTCCGCTATCTTGTAGGACATTATCACAGTGTCCAGGACCTCCTGGGTGTTCTCGCAGTAGAGATTTATCCAGCCCGTGTCCCTCTGGGCCATGAGGTCGGTGTGGTCTGGCTGCATGCTCTTGTTGCTCCTGTGGACCACAGCCATCACGATGGGCAGCCTGCACCCCATCATGGGGTGATGCATGTAGAGCAGGCCGGGCCCGCTGGTGGCGGTGAAGGCCCTTGCCCCTGCCCAGGAGGCCCCCTGAACGGAGACCTGGGCGCTCATCTCGGACTCGACCTCGATGAACTTGGCGTCCAGCCTCCCGCTCGCGATGAAGTCAGCCAGGTACTCCACGATTGTTGTCTGGGGCGTGATCGGGTACGCCGACGCCACCTGTATCCTTGAGAGCACTGCTCCGTAGGCCACTGCCTTGTTTCCTACCATAAGCTCCTTGTGTCCCATACTACTCACCTCTCTCCGACTCCGATTTCATCTCTATTGCGCCAACCGGGCACTCCTCGACGCATATCCCGCAGCCCTTGCAGTAGGCGTAGTCGATGACGCTCTTGTCGTCGACCATCTCGATGCAGTGCTCCGGACAGTAGACCCAACACATCCTGCAGCCTGTGCACTTCTCCGAGTCGACGATGGGCCTGTAGGTCCTCCAGTCGGCCTTTGACCCGGCGGGGGCCTTCTCCCTCACTATCTCTGCGACGATCTTCGGGTCACCTATAATAGTCGCTTCGTAGGCGGCCTCGACGGCCTTGACGTTGACCTCTCCGAGTCTCCCCGTCCACTGCTGTTTGACGGCGTCGATGACCGACTCGAGCCTGATCTCCCCGGTTGCCTTGACGAACGCCCCCAGGATTGCCGTGTTGGTGATGGGCCGCCCAAGGGTCTCCAGGGCGATGCCTGTCGCGTCAACGGTCGCCACCCTGTAGGGTTTCAGGAGCTCTATCTCCCCTGGGGGGACGGAGCTGTTCAGGATTAGCATGCCGTCATCCTTGAGGCCCTCGGTGATGTCCACGGTCCTCCTGAGGAGGGAGTCGAGCACCACGACGTAGTCGGGCTCATGGATGAGGCTCCTCACCATCTTGTCCTTCTCGCCGATCCTGACGAAGGCCGTCACGGGGGCACCCCGCCTCTCCGTCCCGTACATCGGGATCGACTGGCTGTGCTTGTCCTCCAGGAAGGCGGCGGTCGCCAAGAGCCTCGAGGCCGTCACGGCGCCCTGTCCGCCTCTCCCGTGTAGACGAATCTCGATCATGATGGCTCAAATGTTAGGCCAGTTATATATTAGACTGAGGGTAAGCGAGAGGGTACGTTCCAAACAGTTTCAGTGCACTCCTTAAATATCTCAAGGGCAAATCCCATCCGAAACCATGAAGATCTCAATCAGCCTAGGCGGGAGCCTCCTCACCCGGGAGGGCACCCCGAAGACATACAGGATGTACGCTGACACTCTCAGGAAGCTCAAGGAGAAAGGTCACACACTCATCGTCGTCTGCGGAGGCGGAAGGCCCGCCAGGGAGTGGATCAAGATCGCCAAGGAGCTGGGCGCTGACTCTTACACCCAGGACCGTTTCGGCATCCACGCCACCCACCTCAACGCCCTCCTCCTCATAGCGGCCCTGGGCCCCGACGCCCACCCCCACATCCACCGCCGGGGCAGCGAGATCAAGCGCAACCTCGGGGACAGGATCCTCGTAGGCGGAGGCCATCTCCCGGGCTCAAGCACCGACTACAGGGCAGTCCTCTTCGCGGAGGCGGCGGGTGCGGACCTCATCATAAACGCCACGGACGTGGACGGGGTCTACGACAAGAACCCCTCGAAGCACCCTGACGCCGTCAAGCTGGACCGGATAACCTTCCCCCAGCTGGAGGGGATCATCCTGGAGAACACCGAGCAGGCGCCCGGGGAGTACGGGCTCTTCGACCTGAAGGCCGTGAGGCGCGCCAAGAAGCTGAGGATCCCCCTGGTCTTCATCGACGGCTCCGACCCCGAGGAGATCGTGAGGGCCGTCGAGGGGGGCCACGGGGGCACCGAGGTCCGCTAGAGCCAGGGCGCCTCCCGTATCAGGAGCCTCTTCCTCTTCCCCTCGCCTGTGAACCCCAGCTTTCCCCAGAAGTCCTCGGGCTTCTCCCAGTGGACGTCGTCCAGGGAGACCGTCTCGTACCCCATCTCCCCCCACCTTCCGATGACCGCTTTCATCGCCTGGGATCCAATGCCCGAATTCCTGAGCCCCTCGAGGATGTAGACGTACTCGACCCATACCCCCTTCTCTGCGTCCTCGTCCACGAAGGCGTCGATGAAGCCCACCCTCTTCCCGTCCAGGTTGATGTTCATTGAGAGGCCGCGGAACACCTCAATCTCGATCTCGGGGGGCATCGGGGATTCACTGAATGGGTTTTCTAGGGGTATTACAGGCTCGACTCATTAATAAGGCGAGGATGCTCTCCGGGTGGCTCAGTAACGTATATAACGCCTCGGACTGTTATTTGACCGTCAAGCGGAGGAAACCCTATGTCCGATGAGAACCCGTCCCTGGCGCGATTCCGGTTCCAGCGGATGCTAGAGATGCTGGAGACCAAGGAGGGACGGGGCACGGAGCTCATCACCGTCTACATCCCCCCGGGGAAGCAGCTGAGCGACGTGATGAACGACCTCCGCACCGAGTGGGGCACCGCCGGGAACATAAAGTCCAAGACCACCAAGAAGAACGTCCAGGACGGCCTCACCAAGGTCATGGAGCAGCTCAAGCTCTTCAAAGTCATCCCCCCCACGGGCCTCGTCCTCTTCGCGGGCACCATAGCCAGCGAGCAGCACGGCGTCGGGGACATGGAGACGTACACCATCATACCTCCGGATCCCATCGGCATCTACTACTACAGGTGCGAGCACAGGTTCATCCTGGATCCCCTCTTCGAGCTTCTCCGCACCGAGGACAGCTACGGCATCGTCATCATCGACGCCAAGTCCGCCACGTTCGCCATGCTCAAGGGGAAGCGGGCCAACATCGTCAAGAACATCACCTCGGGCGTCGAGGGGAAGACCCGGGCGGGGGGTCAGAGCTCCCGGAGGTACGAGCGGCTCAGGGACATGCACCTCAACGAGTACTACAGGAGAGTTGGGAAGTACATCACCGAGATCTACCTGGAGGTCCCCAACCTGAAGGGGCTCCTCGTCGGCGGTCCGGGCCCCACCAAGGAGGAGTTCCTAAAGGGGGATCACATTCACTACGAGCTCAAGGACAAGATCCTCACCACCGTGGACACCGGCTACACGGGCCACGAGGGAGTCAAGGAGGTGGTGGAGCGCTCCAGGGATTTCCTTAAGAACGTCCGCTTCTACGAGGAGCGTAAGATCGTCCAGGACTTCCTCTACAACGTCGGCCAGGACACCGGCCTCGCCACATACGGCGAGCGGGAGGTCCTCCAGGCCCTCAGGAGCAACAACGTCCGCACCCTCATCATCTCCGAGGCGGTGAGGCGGGCCATGGTCAGGCTCCAGTGCAGGGACTGCGGCGCCAAGGAGACCCGCATCGTCGACCTCGACGAGCTGGGGGCATGGGAGGAGAAGGTGGAGGACCT
>CAYONH010000140.1:0-4937 GCA_964405275.1 uncultured Candidatus Bathyarchaeia archaeon
TCTTCGCCTTCCCCAGCTTTCGTGGGTCGACGGCTGTGTCTGGTATGGGTCCCCCGTTCTGAGGCTGGAACATCCTTGGCGGCAGCCAGTCCTCCTTCTCTGTGAGGCCCTCCCTCATGTTGAAGGCTCTCGCCATGTTGATGGCCCTCTCTCCTACCTTGGCTAGTTCCCAGAGCGTGGTGTCCCATCCGGTGACCGCCTTGAATATCTCGACCTTCTGGGAGGGCGACCACGGGGCGAACATGCACATCAGGGCGCAGTTGTCGAGCACCCTCAGGTTGACGTGGTAGATAAGCATCCTCACCTTCCTCGAGCTGAGGTCCTCCAGGGGCAGGCTCTCGAGGATCCCCAGGGGCTTCATCCGGGCTACTCCGACTTCGGAGACCATCATGGTGTCATGGATGTTGTGCATGTGGTCGGCGCCCGTGGGCGAGACAGCGTAACCCAGTCCCAGGGCCCTCTTCAGCCTGGGGTCGTGCATCGGCAGCTCCTGGCCCTTGACGTTCACGGCGTACTTCCACGCGTCGCCCCCGATCTTCTCGGCGGCCCTCTTGGAGCCGTCGGCCAGGATGTCTCCGAAGCCCCTGCGCTCCCCTATCATCCTTATCGTCTCCAGCATGGCCTCGCCGCTGCCAAACTTCAGTTCGATGCCTCCTGTGTCCCCCTCGTCGATGATGCCCCTCTCGTAGCACTCCATGGCGAAGGCTATGGTCACCCCGGTGCTTATGCTGTCGATTGAGTAAGCGTTACATAGCTCCTGTCCTTTCAGGACCGCCTTCGGGTCGCCGACGCCGCAGCATGGGCCGAGGGATGCCGCGGTCTCGTATTCGGGTGCGGAGTAGTCCGGGTCGGGGGCCAGTGGGTCGTCGAACTCCAGGGGTTGCTCCTTGCAGTTGATGGGGCAGCCATAGCAGGTATGCATCCCCCTCTTGATGAGGCCGAGGCTCACCATTCCGCTTGCTGTGACGTCGGCCCATTCTGGGAACTCGCCGTCCTGGAAGTTCCTTATGGGAAGGTTGCCATTGGGAGTGTAGGGGGGGCGTCCGCCTGAACTTTGCTGCCGGGAGGCTCGAGCCCCCATGGTCTCCGTCACGGCTCGTGTTAGCTCCTTCGTCTTCTCGGAGTCGGCCACATCTACCGTGCCCGTGCCCCTGACAGCCACTGCCTTGAGGTTCTTCGAGCCCATCACGGCTCCAAGGCCGCTGCGTCCCACGGCGTCCGTCAGGTCGTTGATGATGCAGGCGTAGAGGACCTTGTTTTCACCGCCCGGGCCTATGCCGGCGACTCTGACCCTGTTGTCGTCCAGCTCCCCCCTTATCGCCTCCTGGGTCTCCTTGGTGTACATTCCCCAGAGGGGTTCGGCGTCTCTGAGTTCGGCCTCCCCGTCCTTCAGCCACAGGTAGACGGGGTCCTCCGATCTCCCCTCGAAGATCACTCCGTCGAATCCGGCGTGTTTCAGCTCTGCGCCCCAGTATCCTCCTGCCTCCCCCACTCCGAAGCCTCCGGTTAGGGGGGACTTGGCTCCCACGGCGTTCCTGCCGTTCCCTGGCAGTGGGACGCCAGTGATGGGGCCGGCTGCGAATATGAGCTTGTTCTCGGGTCCGAGGGGGTCTATCATGGGCTTGAGTTCCTTCAGCAGATGGTAGCCGATTATGCCCCAGCCGCCTACGTACCTGCGGTAGAATGTGTCGCCGTGTGCCTCCTCTGTGATGCTCCCGTTTGAGAGGTTGACGCGGAGAATCTTACCTGTGTATCCCTTTGACATGACACTCTCACATACTACAGGTTAGAATGCAGGCTTAAGTAATTTGAGCCCAAGCCGGCAACAGGTTTTCAGGAGCATGTTTCGGGGCCTCTTAATACGTGGCTTTTCGGTGCGTCCGTATGGGCGTGATTGGAGGAGGCACGATGCAGCCTAGCTCCGGTTAGCTCGTGGGTCTTCGCAGTGTACCGGGTCTTTCTCGGGTAGGAAACGATTATCATGCAGCCGCGCGCGCGTTAGTATAATTTTATAGATCTTCTTCCCACTGAAGTTTGAGTGGTTTACGATGGAGGGGTATAGACCTGTTGACCCCCGGGAGTCTCCGAGGTTCTCCGGCATCAAGACATTCATGCGGCTTCCCCATGTCAAGACGACCGAGGGGGTTGACATCGCCATCGTTGGTGTCCCCTTTGACACTGGGGCATCATACAGGGTTGGTGCACGGTTCGGGCCGGAGGCCATCCGGAACGTCTCTGCCCTGCTTCGACACCACAATGAGGTTCTGAATGTGAGTATTTTCGAACATTGCTCGGTGGTGGACTGGGGTGACCTGCCTGTAAACCCCGGCTATGTAGAGGACTCGTATCAGATGATTGAGGACGGCCTCCTCCCCATTCTGGAGGGCGGGGTGACCCCGATCCTCCTCGGTGGAGACCACTCCGTTACGCTCCCGGAGCTCAGGGCCATGAATAAGGTGCATGGGCAGGTAGCCCTCATTCAGTTCGACTCGCACACGGACACGGGGGATAAGAGGTTCGGTCGTAAGTACACTCACGGAACGCCGTTCAGGAGGGCGGTCGAGGAGGAGCTGTTACTTGTAGACCATTCCATCCAGGTCGGTATGCGGGGCTCCATCTACTCCCGTGACAGCCTCGACGACGCGAGGAAGTTGGGGTTCGAGGTCGTCACCTCCGTGGAGGCCCAGGAGCAGGGCATCGGGGAGATGATTCAGAGGATAGTCAATCGTGTTGGGGATGAAAGGGTGTTCGTCAGCTTTGATATCGACTTCGTGGACCCTGCGTTCGCACCGGGGACTGGTACTCCCGAGGTGGGGGGCTTCACGAGCAGGGAGGCGTTGCAGGTCGTGAGGGGGCTTAAGGGTTTGAACCTGATAGGCTTTGATCTGGTTGAGGTCCTGCCCCAGTACGATCCGTCCCAAGTCACGGCTCTTTTGGGGGCTAATATAGTCTACGAGTTCGTCTCTCTCATCGCCCTCAGGAAGAAGCGGGCATCAGAAGGGTGAACAAAGGGAGCGAGGGGCAGGACCGTATACGACCCAAGGAAAGAGGGGTATGCGGTCTTATGTTGGTTATTCTTTCTCGGAGTGGATTTTGCCTGCCAGCATGTACATGATGACATATACTATAAGGCGCGCGCTTGAGACGCGCTGTACCTCAAGATCCGTGAGATGTCAATTGAGCATTTCCTTCTCTTCATCACTGCTCGTCGGAGCCAGCGGCGTCGGGAGGGGTTACTTTTTCTTGATGTGTTCGTAATATTCGTGAAGCAAGATCCTTTTCCAGAGAGGAGGTTTTTCCAGACTCGCACCGCATTCATCGCAGACTTTTGAGTCTTTCTTGTTCTCGGCCATGCACCTCTCGCAGTACACGATGGGGCTCCTCCTTTCCAGGACGAAGTTGTAGCCGGACAGCACTGCCATCATCCCCACCATGGCCCATCCGAATAGATCACCATACCTTGTGTAAAAACGTCTCTTCATCGGAGAAGGACATTTTGCCGACAGCCATCTCCGAGGTGGATACGTCGTTGACCACTCTGCCGTATGGATCGACGATGACGCTCTCCTTGAAGTTCATCACGTGCACTACGGGTATCCTGTGCTCGACTGCCCTGTAGACTGCGTTGCTGACGAACTGCTCCGGCATCATGAATGTCTCGCTGACCTCCCCGGTGGAGATCACGAGAAAATCCATCCCGTCCCGGACCAGCTGACTCGTCGGATGTGGGAAGCACCCCTCCTGGCAGATGAGCTTGCCCATGTCTCCGAGGTCGGTGTCGTGGAGGGGGGCCGTCGGGAAGAGGGCTTTCGTCAGGTTGAAGTTGGGGGGGATCAACCCGTCAAGTGCGTTCATGACGTGATACGTCGTTGACGCGTAGTGGACTTCTCCTTCTGGGTAGACGTGTGTCGATGTTCCGATCAGGTAGACGTTGTGTTCCATCCACAGGTCCACGTACATGCCCGGGTCGGGTCCAAGAACGCTTGGCATGTTGGGGTCGGGGCCTGTCAGGCCGTAGCGGGCACCGACCGCCCAGAAGGCCCACATCACCATGTCCGGCTGGTGTTCGTCAAGGGCTTGGAGGGTCAGGTCGGCGTAGAGGTCTCCGAGGTTCTCACCCCGCTCAGGGGGCGCATGGATGACGGCGACCTTGAATGCTTCCGTTGTGGGACCGGGAGCGTTCATCCATAACGCCGCGAATAGGAGGAGGCATGCCAGGAGCGTGGCGAGGGCGGGTTTGGATATTTTCTTAGACTCTTGATATCGTAATATTGCGTGGGCGATGGCGGAGTTCACCAGCAGTATCAGGAACGTCACCCCGAACATCCCAGTGTAGGACGCCAGCTGGATCAATGGGATGTTTTTCCACTGGGTTTTCGCAATTGATATGAAGCCTAATCCCCCGAAGATCTTCATGAGCCATGGCGCGCTCAACATCAGGAACTCCGCCGCCGTCCACATGACGGCGGGGATGAAGATCTGGGTGGCCGGGGGTAGCCTCGCAGGGAGGTAGCTGAGGCTCTCGGGGGGGTTGTGCTTTGTCTGGAACCCCATGATACTTGGGAAGTCCTTCATCAGTCCGCTGTAGATGAGTAACAGCACGCCGACGGCGACTATCACCCAGTAGTAGGGTGCTGCCGAGGAGTACAGGGAGGAAGGGAGGAACAACGTGGCGTAGTCGCCGATCATGAACCCCATCCAGAATATTATGGGGCTCAGCATGATTCCGCGAATGCGATCCAGTTTTTCTACGTTTTGCAGGTTCCTCTCTTCGTATAGGATCATGAGCCAGGGTACAAAGGCGATCCAGGCCAGAAATTCGAGGTTGAAGGGGGGGTAGCTGAGTAACAGTAAAACTCCGGAGAGAACTGCTGAAAACAGGTATTTCCTATTCGATGCATGCAACATATTCTGACCCTCCTTTATTCACTAAAATC
>CAYONH010000141.1:0-4931 GCA_964405275.1 uncultured Candidatus Bathyarchaeia archaeon
GTGCCCGGGT
This sequence comes from uncultured Candidatus Bathyarchaeia archaeon, assembly GCA_964405275.1. Classification (GTDB taxonomy): domain Archaea; phylum Thermoproteota; class Bathyarchaeia; order TCS64; family TCS64; genus BS750m-G28. The sequence continues at coordinate 11 of CAYONH010000141.1, forward strand.
CTATCTGGAACTTGAAGTGGAGCTCCTCCTTCCCGAAGAGCCCTTTCTTGAGGACGACGTCGCCCTCGACCTCCCAGACGTCCTTCTGCGACCCCGGGGTGTACCAGGCCCGTGAGAACTTCACATCCTTGACCTTTTTCTCACCGAACTGTGAGGCGAGGTAGCGCTTCACAGCCATCTGGGCGCTTCCTGCATCCTCGACCCTGATCCCGGACACGCTCACACCGCCTTATCTTTGGCTCCTCGGATATTTGAGAGCAGCGGTCTCGGAAGCTCAGTAGCCCTTCCGCGGGTCGCAGACGTGGAGCAGTGGCCTCCCCTCGACGTACCTTTCCAGGTTCTCGCAGAAGACGTCCACAATTCTGTCCCCGATGTAGGGGGAGGAGTGGCTGTCATGGGGGACCAGGAAGACGTTCTCCATCTCCCAGAGGGGATGACCCTTGGGCAGGGGCTCCTCCACGAGGCAGTCCAGGTAGGCTCCTGCGATCCATCCCTCCCTGAGGGCCCTTATCATGGCCCCCTCGTCCACGGTGCGCCCCCTGCCGATGTTTACGAGGTACGCGGAGTCCTTCATGGCCCTGAACTCGGCCTCGCCAATAATGTTCTCAGTCAGGGGGGTGAGGGGGACGGCCATCACGACGAAGTCGGCCTCGGGGAGATGCTCAGCAAACTCGTCGTTGGAGAAGACATGGTCCACGTTCTCGACGGGCTCCACGGTCCTCTTGGTCCCGATGACCCTCATGTCGAACGCCTTGCAGAGGCTGGCGACCCTCCCACCGATGTTCCCGAGCCCCACCAGGAGGGCTGTAGCTCCTTGGAGCTCCGAGCACTTCAGCTGGCGCCAGAGCTGCCCCCTCTGATCCTCCCTCCTCTGCCCGAACCTCTTAGCGTGCTCAAGCATGGCGGCGATGACGCTCTCAGCGATGGGTACAGTGTGTATCCCCGGGCTGTTCGTCAGGACGACGTCTCCCGACAGGATCTCGGGTGTGATGTTGTCGCTGAACCCGGTGCTGCAGAGGGTAGCCCACCTCAGGCTTGGGGTGAAGAACTTCTGGTAGTCCTCCCAGTCGAGCTCCTCCCCGTAGTGGACCCTGTTCCCCCCCTCGGCGAGGAGGACCTCGACGCCCTCGATCTTCCCCCGCACATCATGGGCCTTGCCCTGAGGGATCTCGACGAGCTCTATCTCCGGGGAGACGCCCTCGATCTTCTTCCTGTGCTCCTCGGTTAACCAGAAGCCCCCGGGGAGGGGTGCCTGATACCCCCGGGGTATGCCGCTAACGACGACTTTCATACATTTCACACCGTTTCCGCTGACGTTTCGGGCCTTAGACGCCCGTTCCATGTCCTAGAGATTAATAAACTTTAAATGTCATTTCTATACCCCATTTAGCGATTGCAGACTTCTACGAGAAACAGAGGTGGACTAGTTTTTGTCTGGAGCTCAGAAATGCGACCCAACATGTAGAGATTTTAGCTGTTCGAGACGGAACCTTAGGTTCAGGAACGGGAGTCCCTGGTGCGAGTGGACCAGCGAGCCCTGCGACCCGAAGGCCTGCACATACGCGTTATGCCAGAGGAGGCAGCTCCTAGAGAACGGTATCTGCGGGAAGACCATAAAGAGGAGGACCAGGGACGACAGTGGCCCTGAGGACTTCATAGACGACGAGATCAAGGTCAGGGGCAAGCCGATGCGCAGGTTCAAGGACAGGGACATAGACATCTTCTGATGGTCCCCTAGAGGCCACTGAATAAATAGGACCTCCCAACACTCTTTTCTCCATATGAGCCATGGCGTGAGGGGGCAGCTAAGAGGCGTCATCCCAGACAGTCTGCTGGACCTCGTGCCCAGATCCTTCGACGTCATCGGATCCAAGCAGAAGGCAGTGGCCATCATCGAGGTGCCCGAGGAGATACGTGACTACGAGGAGGCAATAGCCCACGCGGTGATGAGGGTGCAGAAGAACGTGGTCAGCGTCCTCTCCAAGGAGTCGGGAAGGGCCGGGGAGTTCAGGACCAGGGAGATGCGCCTCATAGCCGGCGACCCAGACACGGAGGTCCTCCACCGCGAGTCGGGGTGCGCCTTCAGGCTTGACCCCAAGACTGTCTACTTCTCCCCCCGGGAGTCCCAGGAGCGGGGCAGGATAGCCTCTGCCACCGTGAACGGAGAGGAGGTCCTCGTGATGTTCAGCGGGGTTGGGCCCCTCCCAATCCGCATAGCCAAGCTTCGCTCCGACGTCCGCGCCACGGCGATAGAGCTCAACCCCTACGCCCACAACTACTGCGTCGAGAACATCCACTTCAACAGGGTCGGAGACAGGGTCGAGGCGATACTAGGGGACGTCCGAGAGGTCGCGGGGTCCCTCGACCGGCGGTACGACAGGATACTCATGCCCCTCCCCAAGGGAGCCTACATGTTCCTGGACGTCGCCGTGCCCCTGCTCCGGGACGGGGGCGTGCTCCACTTCTACCACTGGGCCCCCGCTGAGGACATGTACGGGGAGGCAGAGGAGCTCGTGAAGGCGGCCTTCAGGGAAGAGGGGAGGGCGGCGGTCGTGACCGACAGGGTCAGGGTCTCCCAGTACAGCCCCCGCTACTGGAAGGTCAGGATAGACGCAGTAGGATAAGAGGGTTCACTGGAAGAAGTAGATCTGGGGCTTAGACACCTGGTCTATCTCCAGGCCGCAGTCAGGGCAGAACTGGCCCAGGTAGTTGATCCTACCTCCGCAGAACCTGCAGTACTTGATAACGGGGACCTCCCTCCTCGTGACCTCGATCCCGCAGAAGGGGCAGAACTTCGAATCACGGGACGAGGTGTGGCCGCAGCGGCTGCAGAGCATCTCATACGTCACCGTGATCTCGGAGAAGGTGGTCGTGGACAACACCAGGTTCTCCTTGAGCTCCTTTGGCTTCCTCCCCGGGAGCACACTGAATACGCCCCCGAGGACGATGCCTGAGAGGGCGCCTGGGAGGACGGTGAGTATCGAGGTGTAGACCGCCGTCCCCAGAAGGGGGTTGGGGATGGAGCTCTGGACCACGTCCACCACCGACCTCTGGAAGATGTTGACTATATTCTTGTAGGCCAAGCTGAAGACGACGGCCCCGACGACCATCGATGTTAGCCCCCTCCTTCCGTCTCTGGTGATTATCTCGGCTACGAGGCTTGCCATGATAGCAGTGACCATTGTGGAGGCCAACCACGTCCAGGTCTGGGGACTCTGGTTGAGGGGGATGAACGGCAGGAATGTGTCAGCGGCTGCGAGTATGATTGTTATCAGAAGGATGGTGAAGGGTATAGACCACAGAATAGGAGGATCGCTGAACCTGTCTGCCTCTAGTTCCATGTGGGCGGCGTCTCCTGCTTGACCGGGGAAGTAAATGGAGCCCTCACCTGTTACCGTTGCCCATAAAAAGTTGTACGTTAATTGAAATCCAGACCAGAAGGGCATTCGGAAAGTAAACCGTTAATCTTCGGATTAAAATGGGAAATTACCTTATTATGTAAAAAAGCGTTAATTTCTTGAGTATTTTTAAACGATTGAGTAAACCAGGGCCTTTAGCAGTCTATATTTATAAAGGATGCATTTCCAACCGGTCGGCGTCAGTTCTCCGTGTCCCCGCCCCTGTCGGTGGCGTCCACTTCCACCTCCTCGATCTCCAAGGGCCCCTCCAGGGGGAGCGGGGGAGGCGTCGTGGCCATCGTGTAGCCTATCCAGGCGAAGATGAACAGTATCATGTAGACCGCCAGGATGATGGGCAGCCTGTACGCCCACTCCGCTAGCTCCGGGGAGACCCAGCTGTCCAGAAGGGGTATGTAGGGGCCGAACGCCCAGATGAAGTATCCTCCCATGACGATGACGCTGACGGCGACGATCAGACTTCCGAGGCTCTTATCGTCCATTTCTAGTACCTTGCATCTACTACGCGGGTAGAGGGTATTAGAAGATTCTCTTTTTCTTGAGTGCTACAACGTGGATACAATATTTGATTGAACGGATTACAGTCTGTTTATCTTGTCCAGTATCGCGGTCTTCATGGACTCGAACTCTTCCAGGGTTATCTCCCCCACCTTGTAGCGGACCTCCAGGGTCTCGAGCTCGTCCCGAAGGGCGCTCTCGGTCTCCCTCTTCTCCTCGGGCGCCCGGAACAGGGCGAGGGCGGAGGTGAGGTCCTCCCTGAGCCTCTCGCTGAGCTCCCTGCTGATCTTCCCCTCGACGACGAGTCCGTCCAGGGAGCGGAGGCTCTTCCTCGCGCTGGCCTCCAGGCTCCGCTTGTCCTCGGGGTAGATGTCCCCCATCACGTCGTCGAGCTTGGACAGGGTGGTCTCGAGCCTCTTGATGTCCCTGGTGAGCCCGTCCATCCTCTCCTTGGAGATGGGGGTCCTCCTCTGGAGGGCCCTTGAAGGGAGCTGGCCCACCGCCACCCTGACGCTGAGCTCCTCGTGGGCGGTCTCCATCTCCGACAGCTCCGCCTTCTTCCGGGCGTACTCCTCGCTGCTGGAGGCCCTCCTCTCCTCCAGGATGTTGCCGAGTCTCTCGACCTCGGTGCTGTACTCGTTGTAGATCTTGGTGAAGACCTCCTCGGAGACCCCTATCTCGGTGATCATGTCCACGAGCTTCAGCTGCCAGGCCCAGTGCTTCCTCAGCTCCTCTATCTGGTCCAGGAAGCCCTTGTCGAGCTCGGGCTCCGTCCGTATGAGGGGGAAGGGGCTCTCGACCTTCAGGTCCACGGGGGTCTGCCTGAGGGGCTCGAACTTGAAGTCGGGGATGATAGCCTCGGAGGGCTGCTCCTGTGCCTCGGGTCTAAGCAGCTCCCCTCCCTGGAGGCCCGAGCCGCAGTAGATGCAGTACATTGTCTTGGGAACTGCCCGACCGCAGTTACGGCAGTTGATGAACTCCTCGGCCACAGACGCACCCCCCTTGAA